>CATPCA010000090.1 GCA_955652545.1 Candidatus Dormiibacterota bacterium | reverse complement strand
GCCCCACGAGGTGTCGGGATCGAGGTTGCCGGTGGGCTCGTCGGCGAGGAAGATGCGCGGCCGGGTCACCAGGGCGCGGGCGATGGCCACGCGCTGCTGCTCGCCGCCGCTGAGCTCGTCGGGGAACTTGCCGATCTTGTCCTCGAGCCCGACGATCCAGAGCGTCTCCTCGACCTTCTCGCGCATGTGGCGCTGCCCCGGACGGGTCACCTGCAGCGCGAACTGCACGTTCTGCCCGACGGTCAGCGTCGGCAGCAGCTTGTAGTCCTGGAAGACGATGCCGAACTTGCGACGCAGCTTGGGAAGCTTTCGCCGGCTGATGCGGGTCACCTCCTGGCCGTCGACGAAGATGCGCCCACTGCTGGCCGGCTCGTCGCGGATCAGCAGGCGCACCAGCGTCGACTTGCCCGCGCCGCTGGCACCGACCAGGAACACGAAGTCGCGCTGGTAGATGGCCAGGTCGACGTCGCGCAGCGCCACCGTCCCACTCGGGTACGTCTTGCCGACGCCGTGGAAGCTGATCACCGGGCGCAGCGCGGGGTCGCTCGCCAGCGCAGGGCGATGTGCCAGGGCCACGGTCACGCGCGGTGCGCCTCGTGGCTCACGCGGAGTTCAACCCAGTGATCGTGCGACCCCGGGCGGTGTCGTAATGGTTCACGGCGGGGGATCCCAGCGCCCGGCAGGCCCGTCTCCTCTCCCGCCCAGCCGGGTGGCGCGGTGGGAGGCCCTCCCGGTTCGCGTGTGACGTGGAGCGAATTGAGACCGGTTAAGGGACTGCCCGAGTATACGACCCGTACGGAAAATGCTCGTTCAATCGCGACAAAAAAGCGACATCCGAATTGCGATTGTGTGGCGTCGTTCGGCGCGTTTGAAGTGTGTGCAACGAACCCACATTCGCCGCCCAAGTTGGTGTGCGCAGAGGACGGACCGCCGGGCCTCCGCCGGCGGCCCGCCCGCGCTCCTCAGGCGAAGAACTCGTCCGTCTTGAATGGGTCGAAGTCGAGGATCCAAGCCTCGGTCAGCTTGCCATCGCGGAAGTGGCAGACGTGGGCGTACTGGTCGGTGATCGACTTGCCGCCGCGTTGCGCCGACAGCGTGGCGATGGCGACGGCGTGGTCGTCGGTCGCCAGGAAGTCGTGCACATCAACCTTGAACGTCCCATCGGTCAGCTCGAACTGCTTGACGAACAGGCCGATGACCGCGTCCGTGCCCCGGTAGTCGCCGGCCAGCGGGCCTCGACCCGGGGCGTGCCACACGATGTCCGGGTCGAAGAGCTCATTGCGCAGCAGGTCGAGGTTGCCTGTCTGGAAGGCCTCATAGCCCCGGCGCAACGCCTCGAGGTTGGCGGTCGCCGTCTCCGTTGCTGTTCCTGGCATTGCCATTCCTCCCGCCTCAGCGCCCCCGCCCGGGGGCGCGGACCCGCAGCATAGCTCCGCCACAACAGCGATTTGGGGCGCGGAGAAGCGGTGAAATAATCGGCGCGGTGAACGCACTTGCGCCGGCGCTGCCTCGATCAGTTCGTTTGGCGTGAAGACCGAGATGGACGGCCGGCTCGTCCTTCGTGACGCGGCACAGGACGACCGACCCTTCCTCGAAGCGATGCTGGTGGAGGCGGTCAACTGGGATGCACGCCGTGACCGGTTGGACCTCGAAGCAATCCTGGCGGAGCCTCAGCTCGCCCACTACATCGACGGTTGGAAGCGACCAGGCGACCTCGGCGTCCTCGCCGAGGTCCTCGGCAAACCCGTTGGAGCCGCGTGGCTGAGGGTCTTCGCCGTCGATGACCCGGGCTACGGATTCATCGACGACCGCACCCCGGAGGTGTCGATCAGCGTCGTCGAGGAGCGCAGGGCCAGGGCATCGGCGGCGCGCTGCTCGAGGCCCTCGCCCTTCCCGCAAGGCGCGCGGGCCACGCCGCACTCTGTTTGAGCGTACAGACCCAGAACCCGGCCGTGGCCCTGTACGAGCGCCACGGATTCGTCCCAGTGGCCCGCTCCCGCCGCGCGCTGACCATGCGCAGGGAGCTGAGCAGCTGAGATGCGCTGCCCACGGTGCGGCGCAGCTGGCGCGTGCGTCGCCCTACGCCGCCGCCCCCTCCCGCGCCGACCAGCGCAGGTACGCCTCCATGAAGGGGTCGAGGTTGCCGTCGAGAACCGACTGCGCATTGCCCACCTCGGCGCCGGTGCGGTGGTCCTTGACCATGGTGTACGGCTGCAGCACGTACGAGCGGATCTGGCTGCCCCACTCCGCCGGCATCGACTCGCCGCGCAGCTCGGCAACGTGCTCGGCGTGCGCAGCCTGCTGCAGCGTCAGCAGCCGCGAGCGCAACACGCGCCATGCCACCTCACGATTCTGGTGCTGGGAGCGCTCGTTCTGGCACGTCACCACCACCCCGGTGGGGATGTGCGTCAGCCGGATGGCCGACGACGTCTTGTTGACATGCTGGCCGCCGGCGCCGCTGCTGCGATACACGTCCTCGCGCACGTCCTTGGGGTCGATGTCGACGTCGACAGCGTCCTCGATCTCCGGTGTCACCTCGACGAGCGCGAACGAGGTGTGCCGCCGTGCGGCCGAGTCGAACGGGCTGATGCGCACCAGCCGGTGCACGCCGCGCTCGCTCTTGAGCAATCCATACGCGCGCGGTCCGCTGATGCGCAGCGTCGCCGACTTGATGCCGGCCTCGTCACCGACCGACTCGTCGAGGAACTCCACGGTGAACTTCTTGCTGTCCGCCCAGGCCATGTACATGCGCATCAGCATCCCGGCCCAGTCCTGCGAGTCGGTGCCGCCGGCGCCGGCGTGGATCCCGAGGATGGCGGGGTGGTCGCTGTACGGGTCGCTGTAGAGCAGCTCGAGCTCGCGACGGTCGAGCTCCTTCTCGAGCGAGTCCAGCTCGGTCGACACCTCGGCGGTCATGGCGTCGTCGGGTTCGGCCTCGAGCATGGTGCTGAGGTCGACGGCGTCGGCGGTGCGCTTCTCGATCTCAGCGACCGACGCGATCTCCTCGCGCAGGCGCGACGCCTCCTGGGTCAGCGACGCGGCGCGGCGCGGGTCATCCCAGAGCGACGGGTCGTTGATCTCGCTGTCCAGCTCCG
>CATPCA010000089.1 GCA_955652545.1 Candidatus Dormiibacterota bacterium | reverse complement strand
GCCGGGTCGAGGCCGACCTCGAGCCGGCGCGCGACGCACCGGTCGACATCGCGCGCCTCAGCTCGCTGCGACGCGGCCTGCCGGACCTCGCCGCGCTCAGCGCCAACGCCCTGCGCCGCCTGGCCGCGGTCGACGGCGCCGCCGTCGCCAGGACAGTTCGTGCCGCGTCCGACCTGCTGTCACGTCATGCCGAGCTGGCCGCACGGCGGCGCCACGGCGAGGCATCCGTCGATGACTTCGGTTTCGACCGCGAGTGGACGGAGACGCTGGTGCCGCTGTCGGCGTGGGTCTATCGAAACTGGTGGCGGGTGCGGGCCATCGGTGTCGAGAACGTGCCCGCCACAGGCCGCGCGCTGCTGGTCTCGAACCACGCGGGTGTCGTCCCCTACGACGGCGCCATGATCCGCACCGCTCTCCTGCTCGAGCACAGCCGGCCACGGCACGCACGAGCGCTGGTGCTCAATGGCCTGTTCGCGATGCCGGGCGCGTCCTGGTTGATGCGCCGCACCGGAAACACCCTGGCGCACGACGCCGACGCACGCACCCTGCTCGAGCGTGACGAGCTGGTGCTGGTGTTCCCCGAAGGTGTCAAGGGGACGGGCAAGGCGTACGCCGACCGCTATCGCCTGCGCCGTTTCGGCCGTGGCGGCTTCGTCCAGGTGGCGTTGCAGACCGGCAGCCCGATCGTCCCGGTCAGCATCGTCGGTAGCGAGGAGATCCACCCCAACCTCGCCGAAATCCCCGGTGCCGCAAAGCTTCTCGGGCTTCCATACCTGCCGGTGACACCCACCTTCCCGTGGCTTGGACCCGCCGGGTTGATCCCGTTGCCGTCCTCGTGGATCATCGAGTTCCACCAACCGATCGATGTCGCTTCACAGGGTGCTGACGACGCCACCGAACCGGGCCGCGTGCTCGGCATCTCCGACCAGGTGCGCGACGTCATCCAGGCCGGCGTGTACCGCAATCTGCAACGGAGGCAGTCGATTTTTGCGCTATCCTAGCCCGCCCCCAGGGTAGCCAAGTGGCTAAGGCAGCGGTCTGTAAAACCGTGTATCGATGGTTCGAATCCATCCCCTGGGACCAGCGAAGACCGCGTTCTTCGCCTACAGCTAGAGGTTGCGGTCGTCGGTCGTGGTTGTGGTGGTGCCGGGCGCAACCGGCGCGCCGGGAGCGACTGACGTGGTGCTGGTGCGACTGCGGCCACCGAACCCGCCCCACGACGACCAGAAGAACATCGACAGCGCAGTCCCCAGGACGCCAACGATGAGCAGGATGATGCCGATCGTGTGCAGATTGACCCCGCTGCCTGACGTGTCGACGTTGACTGCAAAGGCCAGGATCGCGCCCACCGCGATCAAGACGATCCCAACTCCTATACCCATGCCGATGCGCCTCCATAAAGGGGTGAAGGCGAACCGTACAGCGATACCGGCTCACGCTGTGCCCGGCGCCGTACAGACCGCATCGGCGGCTTGCGCGGCCGTCAGGGAGTCAGCACCACCTTCATCGCCTCGCGCGCGGCAAACAACTCGTAGCCGTGCACCGCATCGTCGAGCGGCATCCGGTGGGAGATGATCGACGCGGGGTTGGCCGCGCCAGAGGCGATCAGGGCCAGCGCATCGTCCCAGCGTCCGACGATGTTGGCGGTGCCGCAGAACTTGAGATCGATGCCCTTGACGAAGGTGAGGTTGAGCGGGAACTCCATCTCGGGTTCGGAGTAGACGCCGATGACGCTGATCCTGCCCCCGGCGCGGACGATGTCGATCGAGCCGGCAAGTGCTGGGATCGCCCCGACACACTCGAGGAGCACGTCCGCGCCGCGCCCGTCGGTGTGGTCCTGGATGTGGCTCGGGACGTGCACCGCCGAGGCATCGACAGGGACTGCGCCGAAGCCCTGGGCCATCTCGAGGCGCTGCGCGACGGTGTCGACGGCATAGATGACGGACGGTTTGAAGGTCCGGGCTGCCTGCACCGCCATGAGTCCCACCGGTCCACAGCCCTGCACCACGACGATGTCGCCCTCTTCGATACGCGCTTCCACCGCGCAGTCGTACCCCGTGGTGAAGATGTCGCCCGCGAACAGCACCGTCTCGTCGCTCAGTGAGTCGTCGATGACGCGCAGGCAGAGATCGGCGTTGGGCACGCGGACGTACTCCGCCTGCGCGCCGTTGAGGTCGCCCAGGAACATGCCGTAGCCGAACACACGCTGGTCGGGGCAGCGGCTGAACAGTCTCCTGCCGCAGAACCAGCAGGCGCCGCACGGGATCATGAACGAGGCGAGCACCCGGTCGCCCGGCTTGACGGACCGCACGTCCGGCCCTGCCTCCTCCACCACTCCGACGAACTCGTGGCCGAGGACGCCCCCCGCGGTCATCCCCGGGATGCGGCCGTGCAACACGTGGAGGTCGCTGCCGCAGATCGCCGTCGTTGTGACCGCGAGCACGACGTCGGTGGGCTCCTCGATCGCAGGTCGGGGGACGTCGGCCATCTCGACACGCCCGATGTCGACGAACGTCAATGCGCGCATGAACCCCTCCCTCCAGCCGGCAACCTCACCGGTCTCTCAGCTCTCGCTCTCTGCAGCGCGACGCTCGGCGACCCGGTCGCGCAGGGACTCGTCGATCTCGCCCTTTTGCCCGGCCTCACGGCGCAACCAGAACGGCAGGCCCTCGGCGTCATGCTCAGCGGCCCGGCGGCGGATCTCGATGAGGCTCCGCAGCGCCTCCTCCACCGTGGTCTGCAACGGCTCTTCGCCGCCCTTCAGCTGGACGACGATGTCGTCAGGTATGACCACGGTGTTGGCCGGGGGCGACGGCGGGGCGGGGTTGAACAAGCGGCCCAGCCAGGACATGTCGCGAGTGTAGCGGTCGTCAAGCGTCGATCTCGCCGCGACGGCCGCCGGATGTCCCCCCGTTGGCGCTAGGCTGCATGCATGGCGACGAAGACCGAACCCCGCACCAAAGCGCAGATGGAATGGACTGGCAACGCGGAGGCGGACGCCCTGGTGGCGGGGGATCCGCTGGCCCTGCTCATCGGTTTTTGTCTCGATCAGCAGATCCCCGTCGAGAAGGCGTTCCTCGGGCCTCTCGACATCAAGCGCCGCCTGGGTACGCTCGACGCGCGACAGCTTGCCGCCATCGACCCGGGTCGTTTCGAGGCGGCATTCCGCGAGCGCCCGGCGATCCACCGTTTCCCAGCGAGCATGGCGTCACGGGTCCATGCGCTGTGCGCCATCGTCGCCAACGACTACGGCAATGACGCCGCCGCCATCTGGACGGGCGCCCGCGATGCCGCCGACCTGCTTGCCCGCCTGCGTGCGCTGCCCGGCTTCGGTGAAATGAAGGCGCGCATCGTGCTCGGCGTGGTCGGCAAGCACCTCAACGTGAAGCCCGAAGGCTGGGAGACACTCGCCCCCGACTACCCGACGCTCGCCGATGTGCGCACCGTGGCCGAGCGCGAGGAGTACCAAGCCGGCAAGCGAGCGTGGAAAGCGGCGATGCGCGCCCAGGCCGGCAGCGCCCCGGCGGGCGGCAGGCGGCGTGGCTGACCTCACCGTCCACGAGGCCGGAGGCGTCCGCATCGTCAGGGTCGGGCCGATGGGTCCGTTCGGCAACAACGCGTACATCGTTCGCGACGTGCAGGCAGGGGTGTCGCTGCTCGTCGACATGCCCCTGGAGCAGGGGCCGCTGCTTGATGCCATCGCCGCTGAGGGAGGCGTTCAACGGGTGATCGCCACCCACTGGCACCCCGACCACTGGGCGACGTACGACGCAGTGCGCGCCGCGACGGGCGCGCCGGTACACGTCGGGGCCGCCGAGGTGAACATCCCTGAGGAGCGCATTGACGGCCGGCTCGACGACGGCGACGAGGTGCGGGTGGGGTCGGTGCGGGTCGACGTTCTGCTGACCCCGGGACACACTCCCGGCAGCATCTCGCTGCGGGTCGGCGATGCGGTGATCAGCGGCGACACGCTGTTCTCTGGCGGACCCGGCAGGACATTCGCCGCCGGTGACCTCGAGACCATCATCGCCAGCATCGAGGCCCGGCTGTTACCCCTGCCGCCGGAGACGGTGGTGTTTCCCGGGCACGGCGCGGACACCACCATCGACGCCAGCCGGCGCGGAGTCGCGGCCTACCGCCGGTCGCCGAAGCCCGCCGGTTTCTTCGGCGACGTTGAGTGGCCGGCCGGCTGAGCCGAGCCTGGCGACCGGGGTCAGCGACCGAGCAGGCTGAACAAGGTCATCGCGAACAGCGTCAGGGAGAAGCACGCGATCGCGGTGATGCCGAGCCAATCGCGCAGACGCAGGGCGAGCCGGCGGCGTCGGGCGGCCTGGCGAAGTCCGCGCAGGTGGGCCACGCGATGAGCCTGCGCAACGGCCGCCGCAGGGAGGGTTCCGTCCAGTTGTTGGGTCCCTGTCAGCACCGTGTTGCCTCCCGAATGGATCGAGCACCTCTTGGGTCGAGGGTCACACCTTACAGTATCGCTATCAAATTATGCACATATGAACGCTCCCTGTCTCGGGGTGGTTACGGAGGGCCATCGCGCGATCTCGAGCATCAAGTGCCACTTGACACTTGATGTCCCCCGCCCGACCATCGCCGGACATGCCAACGACCCTGCACCGGATGCGCGACCTCGTCCGCCTGACCGGGGTCAGCGCCCCGACCATCCACTTCTACGCTCAGCAGCGCCTCCTCCCCCAGGCCCGCAAGACGGCGGGCAACCAGGCGCTCTACAGCGACTCCACGGCTGCCCGGATC
>CATPCA010000088.1 GCA_955652545.1 Candidatus Dormiibacterota bacterium | reverse complement strand
TCTGCCCGGTGAGGAGGCTCATCTCGCCGATGAATTCGCGCGGCCCGTACGTGATGACCTCAGTCTCATCGGGCCGGCCGTAGTGGTCAACGATCTTGATGTCGCCATCGAGCAATACGATCAGGTCGTAGGCCTTGTCGCCATCTGCGAACAAACCTCGCCGTTCGCAATGCTGTGCTCAGTGGCATAACGTCGAAGCACCGTCAGCTGCGATTCCCCGAGAAGAGGGCGAAGATCGGGTCTCTCCGGAGGCGGCGCGATCTGGGTATCAGGGGAGCGAGTCATGGGGCGACTGCTGTCGCTAACTCCGGATAGCGAAAGCAGCTGGTAATGTGGTCGTTCACCAGACCAGCCGCCTGCATAAATGCGTAGCAGATGGTCGGGCCGACAAATCGAAAACCACGGCTCTTCAAACCGTTGCTCATGGATTCGCTTTCGGGACTCGTGGCCGGAATCTGGCTGTCTTCCTTCCAGGCATTTCTCAATGGTCTGCCATCGACAAACTGCCACAGATACGCGTCCAGTGAGCCGAAGGCATTTTGGACTCTCAGGGCCGCTTGCGCGTTCGCGATTGAGGCGGCCAGTTTTTGGCGGTTGCGGATAATCCCCTCGGTGGTGAGCAGCCGCTCCAAGTCTTGATCGCCATAGCTCGCCACCTTTCGAAGATCAAAGCCGTCGAGCGCCCGCGCGAGGTTCTGGCGCTTCTGCAAGACGATGCGCCAATTCAGTCCAGCCTGCATGGCATCCAGCACCATAAACTCGACCAGCCTTCGGTCGTCATGAAGAGGTACACCCCATTCGGTATCGTGATACACCACCATGAGGGGATCACTGCCGACCCAGGTGCAGCGTCGGACGTTCACGACACTAGGCTGGAATTGCGGCCCCTCTCCCGAAAGAGTGGTTTGACGTCGGCTCCGTAGCTCACTGCATCATCGTCTTCGTGTTGGGACAACTCGGCCTCCTGTTCGCTGGCGTATCAGTGGCAACCGTCCCACCTGGAGGAAGGGATCGGCATGCTGCGAGCTCCCAGAGGAGACCGGCAGTGGCGCTGGTGAGCTGCATGAGCCGAACGGCTCACGGGCAGGTCGGCACGACGAGCGCCCCGCCAGCGCTCACGAAGGCCCGAGGGCCGCGACCTCACCGGCGACAGCCAGCGCTCGCGTCAGCCGCTCCGGTGTGCTGGTGAAGCAGAGGCGGAGTCGCTCCGGCACCTCGAACGCAATGCCCGGCGTGACCAGCACGTTCCGAGCCGCCAGCGCGCTCACGTAGGCCAGCGTATCCGGCCAGGGGCTACGGATCCACAGGAAGATCCCGCCCTGTGGCTCGGCGACGTCCAGTCGAGCCCGCAGCGCTGCATCGTGCGAGTGATCGCGCAGCACACGGTACTGCTCGACGTCGATGTGCCATGACTCGAGGTGCAGCAGGGCGCGTTGCGGTGTCGCCGGTGCGCTGACCATTCCGAGCGCGCGCATGCAGCTCTCCAGGCCGCGATCGGTCAGCTCACCGGCCAGCGACGGGTGCAGCGCGAGGTAGCCGATGCGCTCGCCGGCCAGCCCCATGTCCTTGGAGAACGAGCGAGCCAGCACGGTGTGCTCGTAATAGGCGAATGGTTCGACGCGGCGGGCCGGGTCGTACACCAGGTTGCGGTAGGCCTCGTCGACGGCGAGGAGAATGCGCCGGCCGGTGCGCGCGTTGTGATGCTCGATGACGTCGACGATCTCGGTCATCTCCTCATGCTCGATGACGTGGCCGCTGGGATTGCTCGGCGTATTGACGATCAGCGCCGCCGTGCGGTCAGAGAGGGCGCGCACCAGCCCGTCGACGTCGACGCGCTGGGTGGCGTCATCGGCGCGAACGGGAATGAATGACAGGCCGCCGGTCTCGCAGTAGGGACGAAACTCCGGGAAGTACGGGGCAATGCCCACCACCTCATCGCCACTGTTGACGAACGCTCGCAGCGCCAGGCACATGGCGCCCGCCGCGCCACCGGTCATGGCCACGCAGGAGGCAGTGACTCCGTCGGCGTCGACGTCCTCGGCGGCGCGCTCACGTAATTCCGGGTAGCCGAGGTTGGGCATGTACGCGTGACGTCCGGGAAAGGCCTCGGAGGCAGCCCGCGCCAACGCCTCGCGCACCACGGGTGGAGCGTCGAGCGGCTGGCCCAGCGACAGGTCGATGACCGCGTCGTCGCCGTGAGCGGTCCGCAGTCGCTGTCCCTCGGCGAACATCCGCCGGATCCAGCCGCCCGCCTCCACCTGCTCGGTGGTCCAGCGGGACAGCGGCGAGCCGTCGCCGCGCTCGCTGTTCAGGCGATCGACTCGGTGCCGCGCATCCCGCCGGTGTGCCATGAGAACGGGTACTCGCGGTCGACGATCTGGCGGGCCACCTCGGTGCGGTGCAGAGGCCGGAAGGTGTCGATCATCACAGCCAGCTCGTCGGTCTCGCGCGCCCGATCGAACGACGCCTCGAGCGCACCGGGCTGGGGTCCGTGGGGCACGCCGCCGACGTGGTGGGTGAACGAGCTCTGCTTGACGCCGCGACGAGCCGCATAGTCCCCGTCGACGTAGTACAGAACCTCGTCGGAGTCGAGATTGCTGTGGTGGTAGGGCAGCATCACGGC
>CATPCA010000087.1 GCA_955652545.1 Candidatus Dormiibacterota bacterium | reverse complement strand
GTCCGGCCACGGGCTCGGCGGGGTGCTCGACGACGCCCTGGACCAGGTGGCCGCTTTCGTTCTGCGCGTCAGCTCGTAAGAGGGGAGCCTGCTCCCTCGCGTCTAAAGACGGTCAGCGTAGGCGACTTCACGTCGCCGGAGCTGACACCGCGAGGTGGGGGGTGACCGAGGGGGGAGCCTGCTTCCCCCTCGCTATCTCTTGGTGTACTGAGGCGCCTTGCGGGCGCGCTTCAGACCGTACTTCTTGCGTTCTTTCGCGCGCGGGTCGCGGGTCAGGAGGCCGGCCTTCTTGAGCACGGGACGCAGTTCCCCGTCGGCGACCACCAGCGCCCGGGCGATGCCGTGGCAGATCGCCCCAGCCTGGCCGGACACACCGCCGCCGTCGACCTTGATCGAGGCCACGAAGCGCCCCAGGTTGTCGGTGATGCGCAGCGGCTGGGTGACCACCGTCTCGAGGTCGCGACGGCCGAAGTACTCGCTGGGCGAACGGCCGTTGATGACCAGGATGCCGTCGCCGGGCGCCAGGCGCACGCGCGCGACCGAGGTCTTGCGGCGACCGGTGGCGTAGAAGTAGTGCTCGCTAGCTGCTGGCAACCTTGATCTCTCCGAGTTCGCCGAAGCTGATCGGCTGGGGCTTCTGGGCGGCGTGGTGGTGCTCCGATCCCGCGTAGACGCGCAACCGCTTGAGCATGTCGGCGCCGAGGGTGTTGTGCTGGAGCATGCCGCGCACCGCGTGCGTGAGCGGGTAGGTGGGGTCCCGCTCCATCTGCTCCTCGTAGGTCCGCTCGTGGCGCCCGCTGGGGTAGCCGGAGTACCGGTCGTAGACCTTGAGTGTGCGCTTGCGCCCGGTGACCACGATGTCGCGCGCGTTGATCACCACAACGTGCTCACCGGTGTTGAGGTGCGGGGTGAACTGCGGGCGATGCTTGCCGCGCAGGATTCGAGCGATGTTGACCGCGAGCCTGCCCAGCGTCTGGCCGCGGGCGTCGACCAGGTACCACGTATCGGACAAGGTTCCCGGCTTGGCGGTGTAGGTCGGCTGGCTGGCCTGGCTCTGACTCATGCGCTGGTCTCCGGGGCTGGCGTCGCCGGGTACGTGACGGTCCACTGGTGCAGGCCTCGCGCGGGGGCCGTGGTGACCGTCCGTGCCCGCGCGGGGTCCGCGATCATTCCGGCGAGGTCGTCGACGCTGATCCGCCCTCGGCCCACGGCCACCAGCGCACCGGCGATGCCGCGCATCATGCCGTAGAGGAAGGCGTCGGCGCTCACCTCGATGCCCAGCACCGGTGTCCGCTCGTCATCGAGGAGCGTGGTGCGATAGAGGCAGATGCGATCGATGGTACGCACCGTGCCGCCACCGGGTCGCGCCGAACGGCCGAACGCGCCGAAATCGTGCGTCCCACGCAGGACCGATGCGGCGCGGCGCATGGCGTCGCTGTCGAGCTCGCCGCTGACCTGCCACGCGTAGCGTCGCATCAGTGGGCTGCGCTCAGCGCGCGACGTCACCAGGTACCGGTAGGTGCGGCTGAGCGCGTCGAACCGGGCGTGGAAGGCCGCCGGCGCAACTGTCGCCTCGCGCACCGCGACGTCGTGCGGCAGCACCGCGTTGAGCGCTGTCGACAGGCGCGCGGGCTCCCAATCGCGGTGCAGCTGCACGCCCACGACCTGGCCGTGCGAGTGGGCGCCGGCGTCGGTGCGACCGGCCGCGGTCAGCGCGGGCATCTCGGTGGTGACCCGCTGCAGCGCGTCGCGGAGCACGCCCTCGACGGTGCGGACAGCCGGCTGCGACTGCCAGCCATGGAAATCCGTGCCGTCGTACTCGAGCACCATCCGCATCATCGTCACCTCGTCAGTCGACCAGCTCGATGATCGCCATCGGCGCGGCGTCGCCGGGGCGCGGGCCGACGTGGATGATCCGTGTGTAACCGCCTGGGCGCTCCTTGAAGCGCGGCACCAGCGTGGTGAACAGGCGGGCGCTCACCTCGCGGTCGCGCACGTACAGCGCCACCTGGCGGCGCGCATGCAGGTCATCCGGCTTGGCCGTGGTGATCACCCGCTCCACCCAGCGACGCAGCTCCTTGGCGCGCGCCTCGGTGGTCTGGATGCGACCATGCCGGAGCAGCGCGGTGACCTGGTTGCGGGTCATCGCCTGGCGGTGCGCGGCGGTGCGGCCGAACTTGCGCCCGGCGCGGCGGTGACGCATCGGCTCCTACCGGCCGCCGGGCTGGAACAGGGTCTCCAGCTCCTCGGGGGTCACCATCTGGCGCTCGACCAGCTTCTCCTTGATCTCGTCGAGCGACTTGGCGCCGAAATTGCGCAGGGTGAGCAGGTCCTCCTGGCGCATCGCCACCAGCTGACCGACCTTGGTGACGTCGTTGGCCTTGAGGCAGTTGAGCGCACGGACGCTGAGCTCGAGGTCCTCGATGGAGGTGTCGGCGAGCCGGCTGGGCAGGTCGTTGCCGCGCTTCTGGCTCTGCGGGGGCACGGCGAGGTTGTCGCCGAACCGCACGAAGAGGTCGAGGTGCTGGGTGAACAGCGCTGCCGCCTGGCTGACCGCGTCGACCGGGCTGAGGGTGCTGTCGGTCCACACCTCCACGACCAGCTTGTCCCACTCGGTCTCCTGGCCGACGCGGGTCTTCTCGATGGTGAAGTTGGCGCGGCGCACCGGGGTGAAGATGGCGTCGATCGGGATCACGCCGATGGGCTGGCCCTCGCGCTTGTTCCGCTCGGCGGTGACGTAGCCCTTGCCGCGCTCGACGGTGAGGTCCATGCGCAGCTGCGACTTGGGCCCGTCCAGGGTGCAGATGTGCACGTCGGGGTTGCGAATCTCGACGTCGCTGCTGGTGGTGATGTCACCCGCGGTGACGTCGCGGGGACCGCGCACGTCGAGCGTGATCCGCACCGGCTCGTCGCTGTGCGACACCACGTTGATCTCCTTGATGTTGAGGAGGATCTCGGTGACGTCCTCCTTGACGTTGGGGATCGCGGAGAACTCGTGGGCGACACCGTCGATCGAGACCGACGTGATCGCGGCGCCGTTGAGCGACGAGAGCAGGACGCGGCGCAGCGAATTGCCCAGGGTGGTGCCGAAACCGGGCTCGAGCGGCTCGATCTCGAACTTGCCGTAATCGGTACCGCTTTCGACTTCACGGACAGCGGGGGCGGCGATCGTGTCAACCATAGGAAGGGGGTGCCTCACAAGGGTGCTGGCGTCGCGCGTCCGCAGCGCCATGCATTTGGGTGTCTGTCTGGAGCCGTCGCTCCGGGGATGAATTCGGGGTCACTAACGAGAATAGAATTCCACAACTAGCTGCTCATCAATCGTCTGCTCCATCTCGTGGCGTTCGGGCAGACGGACCACGGTTCCTTTGAGCGCCGCCTCGTCGAGGCTGAGCCAGTCGGGGACGGTACGGCCCGCGACCAGCTCGCGCGCGTTACTGATCGGAGGCAGCTTGCGGCTGCGCTCGCGCACCTGCACCACGTCGCCCGCCCGGACCTGAGCTGAGGCCACGTTGATGACCTTGCCGTTGAGGGTGAAGTGGCGGTGCGACACCAGCTGGCGCGCCTCGCGGCGCGATGCGGCCAGGCCGAGCCGATAGACCACGTTGTCGATGCGCCGCTCGAGCTGTTGCAGAAGGACCGTCCCGGTGACCCCGGCGCTGCGCTCGGCGCGGGCGAAGTAAGTGCGGAACTGCGCCTCGAGCACGCCGTACTGGCGGCGGGCGCGCTGCTTGGCGCGCAGCTGGATGCCGTAGTCGCTGGTCTTAC
>CATPCA010000086.1 GCA_955652545.1 Candidatus Dormiibacterota bacterium | reverse complement strand
TCGCGAGTGGCCTGCGCGATGCCGCCTGTGTCGCGCAGGTCGGCGAGCACGTCGCGATAGTGCGCGGGCTCGACGTGAACCGCGACCGCGGGGCTGTTCTTGGCGGCAGCGCGGATCATGGTCGGGCCGCCGATGTCGATGTTCTCGATGATGGTCTGGGGATCGGCGCCACTGGCGACAGTGTCGGAGAATGGGTAGAGGTTGACCACAACGATGTCGACCTCTGCGAACCCGTGCTCGGCGAGCTGCGCCATGTGGTCGGGAACGTCGCGCCGGGCGAGGATGCCGGCGTGGATCGCGGGGTGCAGGGTCTTGACGCGACCGTCGAGCATCTGCGCAAACCCGGTGAGATCGCTCACCGCGATGGCCTCGATACCGGCGTCGAGCAGCGCGCGGCGAGTGCCGTCGGTGGCGATGATGTCGACGCCGCTGTCGCGCAGGCCGCGCGCCAGTTCGACGATCCCGGTGCGGTCGGCGACACCGAGGAGGGCACGCATCAGCTCATCCCCTGGCGGAGGCGAGGCTCGGCGAGGATGCGGATGCCGGAGCTGTCGCGCTCCAGGCGACCGGTCGCCCAGAGGTCGACGGCCTGTGGCAGCAGGCGCCATTCCTGTTGATGGATGCGCGCGTGCAGCGTCTCGATGTCGTCGTCCTCCTCGACGGCAACCGCGGCCTGGAGCACGATCGGACCGCCGTCGACCGCACCCGCGGCGAGCAGGTGCACCGTGCAGCCGGTGATCTTGACCCCGGCGGCGAGAGCCTGTTCGACGGCGTCCATCCCGCCGCCGAACGCGGGCAGCAGCGAGGGGTGAACGTTGAGGATGGCGTTGGGAAACGCGGCGAGCACGTTGTCGCTGAGCACGCGGTCGTAGCCGGCGCAGACCACCAGCTCGACGCCGGCGGCGCGCAGCGCGTCGACCATGGCGTTGTCGCGAGCTGTCGCATCGTTGGCGAAGTCGGTGACAGGCAGTGACACCGTGTCGACGCCGCGGTTGCGAGCGATGTCGAGGGCGATGCAGTGGCGCTTGTTGCTGAGGACCAACACCACCTCGGCCGAGATCCCGGGAGGGTCGCAGGCGTCCAGCAGAGCGCTGAGATTGCTGCCCGCGCCCGAGACGAGAACGCCGACGCGGGTACGAACGCTCATGCCAGGGTGACGCGCTCCCCACCACCGGATTCAACGACCTCGCCGAGGCGCCAGACTGGTAGTCCCGCGACCGTGCTGACCGCGCCGGCCTGCGCGCGCGGCACGGCGACGACCATGCCGACCCCCATGTTGAACGTTCGCCACATCTCCTCGGGCATGACGCCACCGGCGCGTTCGATGGCGGTGAACAGCGGCGGTACGGTCCAGCTGGAGCGATCGATGACCGCGCTGAGCGCGGTGGGCAGCACGCGCGGCACGTTCTCGATGAGGCCGCCGCCGGTGATGTGGGCCATGGCGTGCACGTCGACGGTTTGACGCAGCTCATTGATGGCGTGGAGGTAGCAGCGATGGGGCTCGAGCAGCAGGTCGGCGAGCGGGGCGTCGGTGCCGGGTAGCGGGTTGTTCCAGTCGAGCTCGCGCTGCAACGCGATGTGACGCACCAGCGAGTAGCCGTTGGTGTGCAGGCCACTGCTGGGCAGTGCGAGAAGGACGTCGCCCGCCTCGACACGCGAGCCGTCGACAATCTCGTCGCGTTCGACGGCGCCGACGATGAAACCGGCGATGTCGTAGTCGCCGAGTGCGTACACGCCGGGCATCTCGGCGGTTTCGCCACCCACCAGCGCGCAGCCCGAGTCGCGACACGCGGTGGCGACGCCGTCCACCACCTCGGCGAGGTGCTCGGGCAACAGCTTGCCGGTGGCGTAGTAGTCGAGGAAGAAGAGCGGCTGGGCGCCGCAGCAGAGGATGTCGTTGACGCAGTGGTTGACCAGGTCGATGCCGATGCCGCGGTGGCGGTTGGTGGCGATCGCCACCTTCACCTTGGTGCCAACCGAGTCGGTGCTCGACACCAGCACGGGCTTGCGCCAGCGCGTGGTGTCCAGCTCGAAGAGCCCGCTGAAGGCGCCGATGCCGCCGAGGACGGCGGGGGTGTGGGTGCTCGCCACGGCGCGGCGGATGAGGTCGACCGCACGGTTGCCCGCGTCAATGTCGACCCCGGCATCGGCGTAGCGCAGGTCACCCATCTGGGCGCGAGTGTATCGGGCTGCGGCCGGGCACCGTCTGGGGCGTTTGGGGGCGGGTGATGGGCGTTCGTGTGACGCGGCGGCGTCTCTCTGCTGAGTTAGTTGGACGGGGCGGCTTCCAGCCCTGGGAAGGGTTCGGTCAGGTCCTTGAGGAGGTGGTCCGCGCCGGCGTCCTTGAGCTGGTCGAGCGTGTACTTCCCCGTGGCGACGCCGATGCCAACGGCGCCGGCCGCGTGCGCCGCGGTGATGTCGAGTGGTGTGTCGCCAACGACACAGACACGCGCTGGATCGAGCTGAGCTCCGCGCACGACGCTGGCGCGTCGAATCGCGATGCGTGTGAGCTCGCCGCGGTCGGTGGAGTCCGAGCCGAATCCGCCAAACGAGAAAAACTGATTGAGGCCGGCACGAGCGAGCTTGATATGCGTGGCTGGTTCGACGGCGCCCGAGGTGATGCCGACGAGGACGCCGGCTTCGATCAGTCGCAGCAGGAGTTCCCTGGCGCCCGGGAGGATGTGATAGCCGGGCGAATTGGCGACCTCCTCAGGCAGGACCAGGAGGTACTCGTGCATCAGCCGCGCCAGCTCGTCGGGCGATGGGTCGCGTTCCATGACGCCGCGGAAGGTGATGCGTCCCACCTCCGGGTCGGTCATGCCGCCCTTGGTGAACTGGCTGATGTCGGCGGCGACTCCCCACAGCTTGTCGAAGCCGCGCGCCCATGAGCGCGCGCCGGCGCCGCCCGTACTCACCAGGGTGTCGTCGACGTCGAAGGCGATTGCCAGTGGAGGTGCGTGGTTGGTCATGGGGGTGGGTTAGTTGGTGATGTTGGGTTGTCGGCGGCGGGTATCAGATGCGGCAGCCGCTTGACGCAGTGTCACGGTCACTGGGGAGGAATGTCCATCAGGAGCTTTGCAACGTATTCGTGGCGGCGGATGCGTTGCGGCCGCGGGCGGGACAGTGGGCGGCGCGGGAGGGACGCGTGGTGGGCTGAAGTGCAGCTGGCGGCTGTGCGCATGGGGTGGAATTCGACGGACACGTGGTCGGCTCAAGTAGCTCGCGGCTGTGCCTCTGGGCCGGACATTTGATGGAACGATGTCGATGACGCGTAGCTGGCGGCTCTACGCATGGG
>CATPCA010000085.1 GCA_955652545.1 Candidatus Dormiibacterota bacterium | reverse complement strand
CGGATTCTAGGCGAGCAAGCTCATGCAGCGCCCAGCGTTTCAACACCGGCAGCTGACGCGCGAGCTCGGGCTCGACCAACGTAGGAGAACATCCACATCAGCATGGCGAACAACCCCACGTAGAAGATCACGGGCGACAGCCACACCATGCTGGCAATCGGGAGTACGAAGGTCAGGGCCACCCGAACGCCGGCATCGAGGAGCAGGACCCCCGCCCACACCGCTGTGATCGTGTATTGAACCTGCCGGAACTGTGGATGCACCCAATAGCTGTTCCAGGTCTGCACCCGGGCCGGATCGCCGGCGGTGGCGAACTGCCGCCCGAAGAAGAACGCCAAGGGCCTTGGCAGCGCCAGCGAGACGGCAAAGGCGATTCCGAAGACCGCCGTCAGGACAGACTCCTTGACGAGAGCAAATCGGGGAGAGCCGGAGACAAGACTCCCGAGCAGACCCAGGGCAATCAGGATCAGGCTGATGAGTGCGAGGCCATCCAGGCTCCGGGTCCGGGCAATCGACACCAGCGTCGCGATCACGGGGAATGCCGCCGAAGTGCTGAGTGCTGCAACGGGCGACCATCCCCGACCGGTCAGGATCGTATAGGCGACGAATGGAAGAACCGCATTGACAACGATCCCTGGGATCAGACCGAGAAACACACCTGCTGGGCGGACGGCGTCAGGTGATGTGTCGGTAGGAGCTGGTGAGGGGGTGTTGGTGGACGGCTGCGCTTCGAATTCAGCCATTTCGCCGAGTGTAACCCCGCTTGAACGGGCGCCGAACATCGAACTCGCGATCACGGACCCCGGGCCCCACAGTCTCAGGTAACGCGCTGCGTATCTTTTGCATGAGCCTCGCGCGCCATGCCCAACGCGAAGTGTTGCTGATCCTCTCGGTCGCCACGCTGTCAGGATGCGGCGCCGCCGGAATGCTTGGAGCACCGCAGGCGGCGACTACGCCTGGAGCCGCGACTCCGGGGATATCCGCATCGCCTACTGCGGTATCGCCGGCAACGATCTCAACGCCGGCGCCGGCACCATCGCATGCGCCCATACCGACGCCCAAGCCGCCGGCGCCCGCGACGTTCGCCATCACACAGCTCTTTCCCGGCGGAGCTGCTGGAACCGTCACCGTGCTGAGTTCATCGAGCGGCGTTCACTATCACGTGGTCGTTACCGGCCTCGCACCGAATTCGGTGCACACTGTCCACGACCACGCTGGCGTATGCGGGTCAGCGAGCGGGAGCAGGCATCTGGCTGTGCTTACGACAGCGACCGCCGACCGCCGCGGTGTCATCGCATTCGACGCAACCGTGCCAACCTTCGACTTCGGCGCCGGGCGCATCGTGATCGTTTACGACAGCGCGCGGCCGATCCTGATCACGGGTTGCGCCGCGCTATGACGATGCACAGTCAAACAGGTGACCCGGGCGCCTGGGGAGACCGATCGGGATGGGAACCCGCGCTGGCACTACCAAAGGTCGTGGCCGAGTTGCGACGAGACAAGGCGAACCTCACCGCGTACGACGCGCACCGGACGACCCACGGAACGCGTGTGCAGCCGCTGCCAGCTCCGCGACCACACCCCGCACCTCCTGCCTGGGCACTGGCCGCGCGAAAAGGTACCCCTGCCCCAGCTCGCAACCGAGCGCGCGCAGGGCGACAAGCTGAGCGTCGGTCTCGATTCCTTCGGCGACCACGGTCAGGTTGAGGTTGTGCCCCAGGCTGACCACGGCAACTCGCCGATCTGCACCCCGCGACCATAGCTTCCATGGCATCGTGCCCACGTTTACTTGACATACACAAATCCGTGTAGGTAGACTGCGGAGCGAGCCGGTCGCTGCACCGGCCGGCCGGAGGGGCGACCGCATCGCGTGTCGGAGGTCGTCCCCGTGACCGAACTGAAGGGTCTCGTCGACAACTGGATCCTGCTCGCGCAGGGACTGATCGACTCAATTGGTGCCCTGGCGTTCCTGATCGCGTTCATGTACAAGATCGTCGCCGTCGACCCGCGCAGCGTCATGGAGGCCAAGCGCTGGATCGGGCGGATCGTGTTCGGCACCATCGGCGTCGAGGTGGCCGGCACGCTCACGCACGCGATCATCTCCAGCGTCCCCGGTGGCGTGCACTGACGTGGGGATCGTCAACGGCATCACCGGCATCGGACATGCCATTACCGACCCGATCGGCTTCCTGGTTCAGTCGATCACCGGGCTGCTCGGTCACTTCCTGGCCGTCGCGCGTGTCGACATGATGGGCGTGCTCGATCGCTTCCTGTTCCGCACCGTCGACCCGACCGTCTCGGGCAACCGGCCGATCACCGCCAACCCCAACCTCGCCAAGCTCAACCTCGGGCTGACGCTGGCGGTCGACGTGCTGATCGGCGCCGTGATCCTGTTCGCGTCGCTGCGGAGCATCTTCGAGCGCTCGATGCGGTCGAAGTACGACCTCAAGGTGATCATCCCGCGGATCCTCCTCGCCGTCGTGCTGGCGCACGGGTCGCTCCTCTTCATGCAGATGGCGATCGACCTGAACAATGCGATGGGCAGCGTGGCGCTGTCACTCGGCGGACCACTCAACGGCGACAACCTCCCCTGGTCGGCGAGCCTCTCGCCGACGGTGATCGCCGGCCTGGTCACCGGCCAGGACCTTTTCCAGGGGGTGATGGCTCTTGCGCTGGTTGCCGCGATGGCGATCCTCGTTCTCGCCTACGTGATCCGCACCGCTCTGCTGAACGTGCTGATCGTCACGGCGCCGCTCGCCGCGTTGCTCACTGTCATTCCTGACACACGCAGTCACGCGCGTTCGTGGTTGAGGCTGTTCTTCGGCACGGTGTTCATGCAGGCCGTGCAGCTGATCATCCTGCGTGTCGCGGTCACCACCGAGTTCGACTCGAGCGGCGGTTTGATCACGACCATCTACGCGCTGGCGACCTTGTGGTTGCTGCTCAAGGTACCCGGAGCGATGAACACGTCCGCTCACCTGGAGAGCAAGGCGCACACGATGCTGCACACCCTCGAGCGGTCCGCGAAACACGCGCTGATGCCGGCCCATCACGCGACGCACCGTCCACCTCATAAGACAGCCTGATGGCCTGTTTCAACCAACCAGATGGAGGCACCGTGGCAATGATCAACCGAGTCATCCTTGTGGGCAATCTCACCAGGGACGCAGAGCCGACTGCCGGGCCGAACACAACGCTGACGCGCATGCGCATCGCCACCAACTCGGTATGGCGCGACGCGGAGGGCAACCGCCAGGAGCACGCCGAGTTCCACAACGTGGTCGCCTTCGGCAAGCTGGCCGAGATCTGCGCCAGCTATTGCGTCAAAGGGCGGCGCGTGTACATCGAGGGCCGGCTGCGCACGCGTGAGTACGACGGCACCGATGGGCTGCGGCGGCACACCACGGAGATCGTCGCCGAGACCATGAAGCTGCTGGACCGCCCGCACACCGAGGATGGCGTGCACACAGCCGAGGGCGACGAGCAACCTGCAGCGACCGAGGTCGACACGGCGGATGCGGCCGGCGGCAACGGCGCCGGCGACAGATCGCGACGCCGGCTGCCGGTTGCCGTGCCCGGCTGATCGGCGCCGCCGGGGCCCCCGTCGCCTTTCCCCGCTGTGGTGGTCCGGCGGCGGGCCCCCTCTCGCGGTTGGGCCGGCGGCGAGTGCCGGGCGGATCGCCGCAGCCTGGATG
>CATPCA010000084.1 GCA_955652545.1 Candidatus Dormiibacterota bacterium | reverse complement strand
CTCGCCGAGGACGTTGCCGAAGCGCAGCGTCGTCACCGCGACGCTGGGGTGACGGACCTCGAACTCGCGCACGTACGACTCAACCTCGTCGAGGTCACGCGTGAACCCGTCTCGCGCCGGCGACGACCGGCGCATCTCCTCGCTCCAGAAGGAGGGGTCGTCGGGCTCGCTCCCATACACCGCGGTGCTCGACTTGACCACCAGGCGGCGCACCGGGCTGTCCGGCCCGCTGCACGCGGCGAGCAGGTTCATGGTGCCGATCACGTTCGTCTCGTGCACGCTGCGGCCACTCGCCTGCTGCGGGTCGACGATGAGCCCCGCGTGCACCACCGTGTCGATGCCCAGCCCGCGCACCAGCTTGCCCACCAGGCTGTGGCGGATGTCAGCGCGCACGAAGTCGGTCCGCGCCAACCGCCGCGCGGGGCCCTCGGTGTCCACCGCGACGATCTGGTCGACGCCGGGATCCGCCTCGAGACGCCGGGCCAGCTCGGCCCCCCAGAACCGCGACACCCCAGTGAGAAGGACCCGCCTACCGTCGGCCACTACCACCACTCCTTCCTAAGGAGAGGCATGGTAAGCGAAGCCTCCGCTCTGCCCCTCCCCGTCTACGGATAAATCCCCCGCACCTCGCTCGCGGCGGCCACCTTGGCCACGGCGATCTGGTGCGCTGCCTCGCGCATGGTGACCCGCTCGGACTGCGCCCGCGTGCGCACCGCGTCGTAGCTGCGCACCATCACGTCGCGGAGGCGCCCGTTGACGTCGCCGGCGGCCCAGAAGAGCTGCTGCAGGTCCTGTACCCACTCGAAGTACGACACCACCAGCCCCCCGGCGTTGGCAAGGATGTCGGGGATGATGAGGACGTTGCGGTCGTGCAGGATGGCGTCGCCGTCGGGATCGATGGCCGCGTTGGCGCCCTCGCAGATGACGCGGGCGCGCACGGTTGCGGCGTTGGCCGCGGTGATGGTCGCCTCGAGGGCGGCGGGGACGAGCAGGTCGACGTCGAGGGCGAGCAACTCCTCATTGGTCAGCGACTCGGCGCCGACGTGGTCAGAGAGCGCGCCACCTTCCTCCTTGAGCGCGGCCAGTGCGTCGACGTCGAGGCCGGCATCGTTGTACAGCCCGCCGCGACTGTCGGAGACCGCCACGACGCGCAGCCCTGCGGCGGCGAGAAGTTGCGCCGTTGATGACCCGACCTGGCCAAAACCCTGGATCGCGACGGTTGCAGCAGCGGGATCGATGCCGGAGTCGCCGAGCGCCTGGACGGCGACGGTGGCCAGTCCGCGGCCGACGGATGCCTGGCGACCCTCGGACCCTCCGATCACCGTCGGTTTGCCGGTGACCGACGCCGGCACCGAGTAACCGGCGTGCATCGACAGCGTATCCATGACCCAGGCCATCTCCTGCGGACCGGTGCCGATGTCGGGCGCTGGGATGTCGCGGTCTGGGCCGATCAGCAGCGAGATCTCGGTGGTGAACCGCCGGGTGAGACGCTCGAGCTCGGAGTTGCTGAGCTGTTTGGGGTCGACGATCACGCCGCCCTTGGCGCCCCCAAAAGGCAGGTCCACCACCGCCGCTTTCCAGGTCATGTACATCGCCAGGCCGCGGGCGTCGGCGAGGGTCATCGCGGGGTGATAACGGAGGCCGCCCTTGGCCGGGCCACGCGCGATGTTGTGCTGCACGCGGAAGCCGGTGAACACCCGGAAGCTGCCGTCGTCCATCTCGACCGGGAAATGAACGATCAACTCCCGCTTGATCGTTCTGAGCATCGGCCGCGCCGACTGGTGGAGGTCGAGTTGCTCGGCAGCGCGGTCGAAATGGTGCTGGGCGATGGCCAGCGAAGCACTGCCCTGCACGACGGCGGTCATGCCCACACCTTATCTCGCGCGACCCGCCATCGGTGGCTCCACCGGGCTGCATGCGGCACTCGCGCGACCCGCCACCGGTGGCGCAACCGGGGCTACACACCACGTCGCACGACGGCTGTCTGGGCCGCACCGCGGCGTTCACGCAGCGTCTCGCCGCGGCCGACTCGTCGCCGCGATGAGCGTCCCCGAGCGTTGTGTCGACGGTGCACGGCGTCGCGCACGTGGGCTCGGGACGGCGCGTCGGATGCCGCCACACATGTCACAAAGACGGCACACACATTGACAATAGTGTGTATAAGCACCATGCTACGCACCACACGGCGGGAGGTTTACACCATCTCCTGTCACAAACAGCCGGTGATGATCCGGAACGAAGGGATCATCAACAAGGAGGCCCGTACGATATGGCCAGGACAAGACGCAGAGGCGGCGCGAGCAAAGCCGTCAGCCGCACCGTGAAACGAGTGAGCTCCACAGCTCGCCGCCGCGCCAACACTGGTGGTGGTGACCTATTGAAGGCGGTGCAGGGACTCGTCAAGGCATTGCCGCTCAACGAACTCGAGAAGAGACTCGCCGGACTCGAGAAGAGCGTGTCCCGTCTCGAGGGCGAGATCCGCAAGGCAGCCCGCCGCGTAACCGGCGGCACCGCCAAGCGCAGGACCACCCGCAAGGCCGCCGGGGCCAAGCGGAGAACTGTCCGTCGCAAGGCGACCGCCGAGCGCACGGCCCGCAAGGCAACCGCCAAGCGCACGGCCCGCAAGGCGACCGCCAAGCGCACCGCCCGCAAGGCGACCGCCAAGCGCACCGCCCGCAAGGCGACCGCCAAGCGCACTGTCCGTCGCAAGGCGACCGCCAAGCGCACCGCCCGCAAGGCGACCGCCAAGCGCACCGCCCGCAAGGCGACCGCCAAGCGCACCGCCCGCAAGGCGACCGCCAAGCGCGCCACGACGCGCAAGCCGGCGGCCAAGCGCGCCACCGGACGCGTCGGCGCACGGCGCGGCGCACGCAAGGTCGCATCGGCACCAGCCGCAGCAGCAGCTCCCGCCACACCGGCGAGCAGCTGACCTCGTAGCCATTCGGAGAGGCCTCGCCACCGCGGCGGGGCCTCTTCGTCGTTTAAGCGGGTTGCTGCTCGCGGTCGCGGGCGGCGGCGAGGACGCGCTCGAGCACGGAGCTCAGCGCGGTGGCGGCGCGCCGGACGGCGGCCGCATCGACATCCTTGTGGGTGACGCAACGCAGGCGGCGCTCGCCCACCGGCGCAAGCAACACGCCGGCAGCGGCGGCGAGGCGCGTCACCTCTTCCGCAGGCAGCGCCGTGTCGAACATCACCATGTTGGTGGGCACTGCCACCTCTACCACGCTGACCCCGGGGGTGCTGCGCAGCTCGGCGGCGAGCACGGCCGCATTGGTGTGGTCGTCGGCGAGCCTCTCGACGTTGTGCTCGAGCGCGAACAGCCCCGCCGCGGCGAGGATGCCGGCCTGGCGCATACCGCCGCCGAGCCGCTTGCGCCACAGGCGCACCGTGGCGATGCACGCCGCGTCCCCGCTGACCACCGACCCAACCGGGGCGCCGAGCCCCTTGCTCAGGCACACAGATACTGTGTCGCATCCTGCCACCAGCCGCGAAGCGTCGACGCGCAGCGCCACCGCCGCGTTGAACAGGCGCGCCCCGTCGCAATGGACGCGCAGCCCGGCGTGATGCGCAACCGCGGCCGCGGCGTCGATGAACTGGGCCGGCACCGCCAGCCCGGCGCGACCACCGTGGGTGTTCTCCAGCCACAGAAGCCGCGACACCGGGTGGTGGATGTCGGGGACCCGCAAAGTAGCGGCCACCTGCGCCGCGGTGGGCGCGCCCGCCACCGCGTCGACGGCGTGGAGGATGACGCCGGCGACGGCCCCGGCCCCTCCGGCCTCGTTGGCCACCACGTGTGACTCGGAGTCGATGATCACCTCGTCGCCGGGGTTGGTCTGGGCCGCCAGCGAGGTGAGGTTGCCCATCGTCCCGCTGGGGACGAACACCGCGGCCCCTTTGCCGAGGCGACCGGCCATCTCCTCCTCGAGGCGTCGCACCGTTGGATCCTCGCCCCACACGTCGTCGCCGACCTCCGCGTCCGCCATGACGCGGCGCATCGCCGCGTCGGGCGTTGTGAAGGTGTCGCTGCGCAGGTCAACGGGTGCGGACGACGCGGGTGGCATTGCTGGGCAAGTCTATGTCGGGGTCGCCGTCCCCGGCCATGCACACGCGGTTGCGACCACCGTGCTTGGCATCGTAGAGAGCCGCGTCCGCGGTCGCCAACAGCTGCTGCGCCGTGGTGGTGTCGTCGGGGTAGGCGGCACCGCCGACGCTGACCGTCAGCGTCACCGCCTGGCCGCCGCTGTCGACGGGCACCACCAGTGCCTCCACCGCCGCCCTGATCTTCTCTGCGACGCGGCGCGCGTCGGGGGCGGCCGTGTTCGACATCACCACGATGAACTCCTCACCGCCGTAGCGGGCCGCCAGGTCGGCACGCCGGATGCTGCTGGTGAGGGTGTGAGCGAAGGCGGTGAGGACCACGTCGCCCACCGGGTGGCCGTGGGTGTCGTTGACCCGCTTGAAATGGTCGAGGTCGAGAACCAGCACGGCGAGCGGGGTATTGAGCCGCTCAGCGAGCGCCAGCTGCTGGCCGAGGTAGTCGACGAGGAAGCGATGGTTGTAGAGGCCGGTGAGGTCGTCGATGCTGGCCTGGCGCTGCACCATGGCGATGAAGCGGTAGCGCTCCAGCGCCAGGGCGACCTGCTCAGCCGAGCTCGCCACCAGCGCCGCGTCACCGCTGCTGAAGCCGCCGTGGGCGCGCGCCACGCCGAGCACCCCGAGAATGGTGCGCCCCATGCGCAGCGGCGACGCGCAGAACTCGCGGTTCCCGGTGTGCGCCTCGCTGCTCTCCGACGCCGCGCCGACCATCAGCGCGTCGGTGCCGGTGTGGCGATGCGCGCTACCGATGGGTCCCTCCCCGCTGAGCGCCTCGTTGACGTCGACCTCGAAGGGGGCGCCGTCGGTGACCGCGAAGCTGTCGGTCATCTCCGACCCGCTGACGAGGATGAACGCCGTGTCGCCGCTGGCCGACCGCCGCAGCTGGGCGGCGACCTCGCGCAGCGCGGTCTCCAGCGGTTGCGGAGAGTTGAGCTCGCTGGCGATGGCCGCGCGTGCCTGAGTGCCGGCGATGGTGGCGCGCAGCTGGCGGCGCATCTCTTCGAAGCTCGACGCCAGCCGGCCGATCTCCCCGCCCGCCGGGCGCGGCACCGGCGTGTCGTAGTCCTCTGCGGCCATCGCCGCCACCGCTCGGTCGAGCCGGCGCAGCGGGCGGCGCAGGTCGCTCTGCACGACGAGGACGATGCAAAGCATCGCCAGCACGATCAGCGCGAGCAGGATGAGGGCCGGCTGCCACAGGCTGGTGACCGACGAGACCGGCGTTGTCACCAGCACGGCGAAGCCCGACGGCAGGGGCTGCGCATCGACCCCGGCACTCTGACCGCCGATGTTGACCACGTCCGGGTTGGGCGAGTGCGCGAGCGACGGCTGGATGGCGCTGCCCAACGCGGTTCCGGGCGCCACCGCCTGGTTGAGGATGGAGCTTCCCTGCGTGGCCACCTTGCCGTCGCGGATGATCGCGATGCCCGCCGTGTCGGCGGACGTCGTGATGGTGCCGGCGAGGGCCTGGATGAAGCTGGCGTTGACGGGGCGGGCGATGAATGTGGTCTCGTCGCTGCTGGGAAGCGAGCTGGTGCCGATCAGCCAGGGCGCTCCGTCGGGTGCCGCGACCACGTTGTACGACGCACCGCTGCGCCGAGCAAAGAGGGTGTAGAGCGGGTCACCGGTGGAGAAGGCCGTGCCGCCCGACACGGCCGCGTTGGCGAGCGAGCCGTGCACCCCGACGACGTCCGAGGGGGTGTTCACCTGCGAGTAGCGCACCAGCGTGCTCGTCAGCGTCGCGGTGTCCTGGGTGGTGAGCGCCGGCGCCAGCTCCTGGGTCATCCCAGCGGCGAACGCGGCCAGCGACTTCTCCTGGCCCACCATCAGGTTGACGATGACGCCGGCCTTGTCGGCGGCGCGCTGGGTGGCCTGGCTGTTGTTCTGCTGGCTGGCGAGCGACAGCGGGATGAACGCGATGAGCAACCCGGCGACCGACATGATCACCGCGAACTTCACCGAGAAGTTGAGGCGACCCCAGAGACGCTGGACCTGCGGCAT
>CATPCA010000083.1 GCA_955652545.1 Candidatus Dormiibacterota bacterium | reverse complement strand
GTGCGACCGAACCCCAGTCGGGCAAGATGCTGCCGATGTGCTCGAAGTCGGTGAAGCCGTACTCGATGCAGCGGTAGTAGTAGTCCTCGTTGAAATACCCGAGCCGGTCCTGGTTGCTGAGCGGGGGCCCCTTGCCCCCCTCGCCCTGGACGCCGTGACAGGTCACGCAGTACTTGTAGTAGAGCTGGGCGCCGGCGGTGAAGTCGTACTCCGGGTTGATGATGAGGTTCTGGTGCGCCCCCGTCGAGCTCAGGTCGAGCGCCAGCCGGCCGCCGTTGTGGCAGACGATGCAGCCGACCTGGTCGATGCCGATCTTCTGCGCTACCGGGTTGGGCTCGCCGGCATTGAGGACCTTCGGGTCAACTGACGCAGGCAGCGGCCCGGGCAGGACGGTGGTCGGGTCGATCTGGTAGCCCTGCTTGGCGTTGGTGGCGGTGCCGGTGACCGTGAACGGCTGGAACCCGGTGCCGGTGATTCCATAGATGGAGTAGTCCATGGCGGGGGCGAAGCCCTGGCCGGTGGAGCTGGCGACGCTGGGACCGTTGGCGATGTAGGCGGGGTGGACGCCGGTGAGATGGTTCTGGGTGATGATCGCCTGCGCGTTGGGCTCGTACTTCATGAAGTCCTTGGCAAGGCGTTGCGCCGCCAGCTCCGGTCCGATGGTCCCGATGTCGGGCACATGGCAGGAGATGCACCGCTCGACACGGAATGTGTCACCGCGCTTGGCATCGGCGAACGTGGGAAAGATCTGCTGGATCTGGATGTTGAAAGCGGTGGTGTTGTAGTCGCTCTGGTAGCGCTGCTGGATGGACAGGTAGTCGCGATCCACGCTGTCACGCGCCGCGGCGACGCCCACCATCGCGATCAGCACTGCCGACAGCGCGACGAACAGCCACCTCATACCGCCGGCTTGACCCCCGGGTGGCCGAGGATGCGAGTCCAGTCCCAGTTGAACGCCAGCCCGCGGAAGAACACTCCGATCACCACGAACGAGACCGCCAGGCAGAGATAGATGGTGAACAGGGCGATCGCCACCTTGCGGTCCTGGGGGCGCCGGCTCGGGTTGCGATCAAGGTACGGGGTCAGCAGCATGAAGATGATCACGAAGCTGGGGAAGGCCACCCCGGCCATCACCGGCGGGAAGCGCTCGAGCAGCTCCTGGAGGCCGACGAAGTACCACGGGGCCTTGGCCGGGTTGGGGGTGATCGCCGTATTGGCACGCGCCAGCAGGGGGGCGTTGACCTGGATCGACACACCCAGAAGGAAGATGAACGCGGCAAGGCCGGCGAGGAACTCCTTCCAGACCAGCGCCGGGAAGGTGACCACGGTCTCCTCCTCCTCGCGGCGGCGCACCACCAGTGGTGTGGCGGCAAGTTCAGGCCCGGTGCCGCGCGGTCGCGGGGTGCGCACCGGCACCGCCCGCCGGGTCGGGCTGGGCACGGGGGGCCGTTCGTCGCCGCCGCCGGGGCTGCCCGGGGTACCGCCGACCACAGTCGCCATCGCTCAGAGGCCTCCCGTGAACCCGTCTTTGCGGACGCGCCAGAAGTGTATGACCATCAGGATGAACCCGATGAGGGGCAGGGCGACGACGTGTAAGACATAGAAGCGTATGAGCGCTCCCTGGCCCACGTTGCGGCCCCCCAGCAGCAGGTAGCGGGTGTAGGGACCGGCGATCGGCGCGTACTTGGCCATGTTGGTGCCGACCGTGATCGCCCAGACCGCCAGCTGGTCCCACGGCAGGAGGTAGCCGGAGAACGAGAGCAGCAGGGTCGTCAGCAGCAGGAGCGTGCCGATCGCCCAGTTGAACTCCCGGGGTGGCTTGTACGAGCCCTGGTAGAACACGCGGGCCATGTGCAGCCAGACGGTGATGACCATCCCGTGGGCAGCCCAGCGGTGCAGGTTGCGGATCACCAAGCCGAAGGTGGCGACGAACTGCAGATCCTTCATGTTCTGGTAGGCCTGGTCCACCGACGGGATGTAATAGAACATCAGGAAGAGCCCGCTGATGGTCAGCAGGATGAACAGGAAGAAGGACAGGCCGCCGAGGCACAGCGTGTAGCTCACGCGGATTGCCGACTTCTTCACCCGGACCGGGTGAATGTGCAGGAAGAAGTTGGTCAGCGCTGTGCGGGCCGCCACCTTGTCGGTGGTGGGAAGGCCATGCCGGAAGATCGAGCCCCATACCTGCGAGGCGAACGCGCGCAGGGGATTGCCCTCGGTCGGACGGGCGCTCACCGCATCTCCCCCATCGGCCCTCTTTCTCTCATCTTGATGCTAGGTGACGCCGACCGTCTTGCCGTTGCTCTTGCCGGTGGCCGGGTCCAGCCGCCACTTCGGGACGCTGGTGTCGCCGGCCTGGCGGTACACGGTGATCGCCCCCCGGTTCACGACGAAGCGCTTGTCCGGTGCGAGCTGGATATCCACCCAGTCCATCGGCCTGGGCGCCGGCCCGTAGAAGTTGGTCGAGTCGATGTAGTAGCGGCTGCCGTGGCAGGGACACGCCCAGCCGTTGCGCGTGGTGCTGGCACTGCCCTCGGCGGTGTAGTGCTGACCGACCGCGGTCGACTTGTCGTCGACGCCGGTGCCGCTGGTGACGTCGCTGACATAGTTCGGTGTGCACCCCAGGTGGGTGCAGACCAGGTACACGGCGTAGATCCCGGTCGAGTCCAGGACCACCGTGACCCGGTTGGCGGTCTCGCTGAGGACGTTGACCTTGAGCGTGCCGTTGCCCGTCAGGTCCGCGACGGTGAACCCCGTCTTGAACTCTGGCGGCGATTCGAGGGTGGCCGCAGGGAACATGAACTTCAACAGCTCGATGCCGCCGAAGAGAGTGGCGCCCACCGCCCCGACGGTGCCGACCAGCAACAGGAATTGCCGTCGCGTCGTTTCGACGCGCGAACGCAACCTGCCGCGAGGGGTGTCGTACGGATTCAGCGCCATGAGAGCCTCAGGACGGGGAGAACGGCGTCAGCGCGAATTCTAGCGGTGGTCGCGGGGGCCACCGCCGTCACACGAAGGGGTTGTTGGACGGCGGGGTGATGATGTTGGCGAAGACGATGGTCGAGATCATGATGATCACGAAGGCAACGATGATGACCAGGCATCCGAAGTCCGAACGGAGGGCGAGGATGACGCGTTCGACCATTTCTTCCCAACACAGCCGCCTACACAGCCGACCCCCGGCGCGACGGCGCACAGGATAAGCGACGATCGCGCCCGCATGCCTCTGGCAGCGAGCCGGGCAGCCGGCACCACCCTGCTACCGTCAGCGCCGCCATGAGCGATTGGCGGACCCTCGAGGTCTACTCGACGTACATCAAGGTCACCGGTGAGTTGGAGACCGACCGACCGGACCGGGTCAGTGACGCCATCAATCGCTTCGGCGACTTTCTCCTGCTGCGCAACGCACGGGCCGAGCCGATGTCGGGCAGTTACCCGATCCTCGGTCGCGGCGAGCGATTGGTGACGGTGACCAAGACGGCCACAGCGATGATCTGTCCCCTCGACGACGCCGGTGACGGCAACCCTGCGCTTTGGCGCGAGAAGGTCGCCACCCCGGCGGCCATCAACACACAGGCGTTCTCCCTGATCGGGGACGTGCACCTCGAGCCCCGGCACAGCCTCCAGGACCAGCTCGAACGGTTCCCGGGCGACTTCATCGCTGTCACCAACGTCTCAGCCCTGTGGATCACCGCCATGGATTCGGAGACCCACACCGTTCAGCGCCCGTTCGCCCTGATCAACCCGGCGGCGATGCTCAGCTTCGCGACGCGCTGACCGTCAGATCACCACGGTCTGCTGCGCCGCCTTCTTGCGCCGGGCCGTCTCGACGGCACCGATCAGCATGCACATGACGGCGACGCCGGCGAAGCCGATGCCGATGAACACCTTGACCGTTCGGGCGCCGACGGCCAGGTAGGTACCGCTGTCGTCCAGGAACGTCTTCTCTGCGGGGGCGCCCCATACCGTCGAGATGAACGAGATCACCACGAGGAGCGAGGCGATGAAGTACCAGATCGCCGCCGGGTTGGGCCGCCCGGATCGCGGGCGCGCGGCGAAGTAGAACGCGGCCAGCGACGCCACCTCGAGCACCACGTAGCCGTTGAAGAGGATGAACGACAGCCAGAAGCTGAGAATCTGCGCGCCCGTCAGGCCGGCGAAGCCGTTGATCGCGAAAGCGCTGCCGGTGCTGGCGATGAAATGCACGGGCAAAAAGATACAACGTCGCCGCAGCGAGGTGGCGCCCTGCGCACCGTAACGCCGCAGCGACCGGTAGGCTTGTAGACGCACGATGCCCACCGCCCCACTGCCCCAAGCCACGATCGACGCGGCGGCGACGGGCGGACCGGCCGCGCCGGTTGCCCAGATCCTCTCGCTCGGCTCATACCTCCCCGCCGGCGTGCTGACCAACGCCGACATGGAGGCGATGGTCGAGACCTCGGACACCTGGATCATGGAGCGCACCGGGATCCGAGAGCGCCACCGGGTGGGGCCGGGCGAGACAGCCTCGTCGATGGGCGCCCGCGCTGCGGCTGACGCCCTGCAGGAGGCCGGCGGTCCTGTCCCCGATGCCATCATCGTGGCCACCTGCAGCGCCGAGACCAGGCTGCCGTCGACGGCCTGTCTCATCCAGCGGCGGCTCGGCCTGGCTGGGATGGCCGCCTTCGACATCAACGCCGCCTGTTCCGGCTTCATCTATGCGCTCTCCATCGCGGACGCGATGATCCGGGCGCGCACGGTCCGGACCGTGCTGGTGGTGGCATCCGAGGCGCTGACGACACTGGTCGACTACACGGACCGGAGCACATGCGTCCTGTTCGGCGATGGTGCCGCGGCTGCTGTCGTGGGAGCCGGGGAGGGCGGCGGGATCCGCGCCATACGGTTGGCTGCGGATGGGGCTGACGCCGACCTCATCTACTTCGGCACCCAGCCCGGTGAGGAGGGCGGCAAGGAGGCGATCCGGATGGCCGGCCGCGGCACGTTCCGTTCGGCGGTGGAGCGGCTGACCGACATGGCGCTAAAGGTCTGTGCCGACGCCGGGTGGAGTGGCGACGACGTGGACTGGTTCATCCCCCACCAGGCCAACCTGCGCATCATCGAGGCCGCCGCCAAGCGGGTCGGTGTTTCCATGGACCGGGTGATCGTCAACGTCGACCGGGTCGGCAACACCAGTGCCGCATCGATCCCGATCGCGCTCCACGAGGCGGCCGCGGCCGGCCGGCTGAAGGCGGGCCAGCGGATCGTCAGCGTCGCGTTCGGCAGCGGTATCACATGGGGCGGCATGGCCTTGGAATGGACCGGTACCCCAACCCGGTGATGCGGCGGCGCGACGCCGCCCGTCCGCTCGCCGCTCCCGGCCCCAAGCTGCGTCCGGTTGCGCCGGCCGGCACCGTGGAGTGCCGGGGCTGCGGCCGGCGTTTCGGCGAGGCCCGGTTCGAAAAGCACCTCAGAGTCTGCCCGGACTGCGGCCGGCACGCCGTCGTCCCGGCGATGACCCGTCTCGCCCAGCTGGGCGACTCGGGCAGCGTCGACGTCGTCCAGATGCAGATCCCCGACCGCGATCCACTCGGATTCGACGACGGCGTCCCCTACCCGTCCCGAGTGGCCGAGGCTCGGGAGCGAACCCGGCTCGATGAGACCTTCGTGGTGGCCCGCGCGGCCATGGACGGCGTCCCCGTGGTGCTCGCCTGCATGGACTTCGGCTTCCTCGGCGGGTCGCTCGGCAGCGCGGCCGGCGAGCAGTTCGCACGTGCATGCGACCTTGCGGTCGCCGAGCAGCGCGGCCTGGTGGCCGTGTGCACCTCCGGCGGAGCGCGGATGCAGGAGGGGATCGCATCGCTGGCCCAGATGGCCCGCTGCTCGGCCGGTGTCGTCGCCGTCGCCCGCGCCGGGTTGCCCTATGTTTCGGTCCTTGCCGACCCGTGCTTCGGCGGGGTGACCGCGTCGTTCGCTGTGCAGGCGGACGCGATCCTCGCGGAGCCCCACGCGCGCATCGGGTTCGCCGGCGGGCGGGTCATCGAGCAGGCGACGTACGACAAGCTGCCGGAAGGCTTCCAGACGTCGGAGTTCCTCCTCGCCCACGGGATGGTCGACGCCGTCGTCGAGCGGGCCCTGCTGCGCGACACCGTGTCCCGGCTGCTGATGGCGTTCTGGGGGCATCGATGACCATCGCCACACAGACGGCGGAACGCGAACGCGTTGCGTTCGCGGCCGTCGAGCTGGCCCGCAACCCGGCCCGACCGCGTGCGCTGCAGGTCATCGCCGGCGCCTTCACCGACTGGACCGAGATGCGCGGCGACAGGCTGTTCGGCGACGACCGCGCCGTGGTGGGTGGACCGGCCCGACTCGACGAGCGCTGGGTGATGGTCGTCGGCCAGGAGAAGGGCACCGACGCCATCAGCCGGGCGGTTCACAACTTCGGCATGCCCCACCCCGAGGGCTATCGCAAGGCGCAGCGCCTCATGCGCACCGCGGAGAAGTTCGGAATGCCCGTCGTCTGCCTGGTCGACACACCGGCAGCGCACGCCGGTGTGGCCGCCGAGGAGCGCGGCCAGGCCTGGGCGATCGCCGAGTCGCTGATCACCATGCTGGAGCTGCGTGTGCCGGTGGTGAGCGTGGTGCTCAGCGAAGGCGGTTCAGGCGGAGCGCTGGCGCTCGCCGTCGCCGACCGGGTGCTGGCGCTGGAGAACGCGGTGTACACCGTCGCCCCGCCGGAGACATGCGCAGCCATCCTGTACCGCGACGCCGGCCAGCGCGGACGGGCGGCTGCGGCGTTGCGGCCGGGCGTCGATACCGCGTATGAGATCGGGCTGGTCGACGAGCTGATCCCCGAGCCGCTGCCCGGCGCGCATGCCCATCCCGAGGTGACGATCGGTGCCCTGCGCGGCGCCGTGGTCCGCCACCTCGACGAGCTCTGCGCCGTCGATGCGCAGACGCTGGTCCGCACGCGGATCGCTCGCTACCGCGCCGCCGCCGACTGAGCACGGTCGCTCAGGCTGCGATCACCGCGGGCGCAGCCTGGCGAGCCTGCGGATCCGGTCGCTTCAGGAAGAAGGCGGGGAAGATGCCGATGAACGACAGGACGGCGATGACCACGAAGGTGCGGTCGAACGCGTCGCTGAAGACGTTGCCCGCGTACTGGTGATTGAACGAGTCGAGCAGCGTGTTGCCCGTGCTCGGTTGGACGCTGCCCGAGCTTTCCTGGGCCGATGAGCTGGCGATCTTCTGCTGCAGGTACGCGCAGTACTGCTGGGCGGTGAGCTGCGGTTGATGCAGGACCTGCGCCGCCGCCGTGACCACCGTCGCGGACGGTGCGCAGCTGGTCGCCTTGGCCGCGCCCCCGAACTGGCCGGCGAGGATGGTGACGAGGATGGCGATCCCCACCGACGACGACACGCGCTGCAGTGTGTTGGTGATGCTCGACGCCCGTGAGGTGTAGCGCCGCGGCACCCGCGCCATCGCCGCCGACATCGTGGGCATCATGGCGAAACCCATCGCAAACCCACGCAGCATCAGCGCGCCGATGACCAGCAGGTTGGACGAGTCGTAATGGATCTGCGCCAGCACGACGCTTCCGATGGTCAGCAGGACCATTCCCGTCGCGACCACCCATTTCGGACCGATCCGGTCGGTGAGAAATCCCCCCAGCGGCATGGAGATCGCCGCCATGATGGCCTGGGGCAGGAGGAGCAGCCCGGTCTCGATGGCGTTGTAACCATGCACCTCCTGCAGGTACAGCGGGAGCAGCAGCATGGTGCCGAACAGGGCGGTCACGACGATGAAGCTCAGCGCCATCGACCACGAGAAGGTGCGATCCTTGAAAAGGGAGAGTTGCAGGAGCGGCTCGCGGGCGCGGAGCTGGCGCGCGATGAATGCTGTCATCAGCAGGCCGCTGGCCACCAGCAGCGACACCACCAGAGCGGACGACCAGCCGAGCTCGGTGCTGCGGTCGACGGCATACATCAGCGCGAGGACTGCGGGGACGCCGGTCAGCAGCCCGAGGAGATCCAGCCGGAGCCCCGCGGTGCGGTGCGTCTCTCGCAGGAACCGTGCCGCTGCGATGAAGCCGACGATGCCGATGGGCACGTTGACGTAGAAGATCAGCCGCCAGCTGAAGTCCTGGACGAACCAACCGCCGAGGACGGGCCCGACGGCCGGCGCGATGAGCATCGGGACGCCGAAGATGCCCATGACCTTGCCCATGTTCTGCGGGCCCACAGCCTGCAGGATGATGGTCATACCGATGGGCATCAGCATGCCGCCGCCGATGCCCTGGAGCACCCGGAAGAAGATCAGCTCGCCGAGGTTCTGCGAGACCCCACACAGCATCGACGCGACCGTGAACATCACGATGGTGATGAGGTAGAGCCGCTTGGTCCCCCATCGGTCGGTGGCCCAACCGGTCAGAGGGATCACTGCACCCTGGGCGAGCAGGTAGCCGGTGACGACCCAGGCGATCGCCGTGTAGCTGCCCGCATTCAGGTCGTGCTGCAACGTCGGGATGGCGATGTTGACGATGGTCGAATCGAGGATCGTCATGATCGTGCCGCAGAGCACCACGGCGAGCGCGACCCACTTGTAGTCGAAGCGTCCGATCTTCACGTCGGCGACGCCCACGTCGTCGACAGCGCCCGGCCTTGCGGACCGCTCCGCGACCGGGGCCTCAGCCATCGCCGTCAACAACCTGCATGAAGCGCCTCACGATACGGCGTCGCCGCGGATGCCAGCCCCGCGAGCGCGTCGCAGCTGTCAGCCCGGCTGGGCGCCGGCCGGAGCGCCGCGATGGTGCACCTTGACCAGCCGCATGGCGGCGTCCGCGTGCTGCAGCAACGAGCCGGCGTCATCGGCGTCGTCCGGGAAGATGGCCACGCCGCAGGAGATGGTCAGGCCGGCCTTGGCCAGCTCCCGGTCGTCGCGCACCCGCGATTCGAATGACAGACTGATGCGCCGGCCGATCGCGTCCGACTCCTCACGGTCAGCCCCGGGGAGCACGCAGACGAACTCGTCGCCACCGTAGCGCGCCGCTGAATCCTCGCGCCGCAACGAGTCCTGGAAGACCTGGGCCAGGATGGTGAGCACGCGGTCACCCTCGGCGTGTCCATAGGTGTCGTTGACCATCTTGAAGAGGTCGAGGTCACAGAACACCACGCCCAGGGAGGTGTTGAGCCGACGTGCCCGCGCCACCTCCTGGTCGAGCGTCCGGGTCAACTGGCGATGGTTGGCGAGGCCGGTGATGCTGTCCAGGTGGGCCTGGTCGAGCTCACGCTCGTACCGGCGGGCTCGTTCGATGGTCCGCGCGGCCTCACCGGCGAGCGCCGCGACAACCGCGAGGTCGTCCTCGGTCCATAACAGCTCCTGGCGGTTGGACGTGATCACGTAGACGCCGATCACCTCCTCGTCGATGATCAGGGGCGCGCCGATCGCGCACCGGGTGACGCCGCGGCGCAACTGCTCCACCTGGCGGAGCGACTGCTCACCGAGATCCGCCTGGGCGGCGGCGACGTCGAACGCCGTCTGCCACAGCATCGGCCGGCTCGACGCGAACACCTTGCCGGCGAGCCCCTCGCCCGGCGCCAGCGTGAAATCCAGGTTGTCGGCTTCCAACGGGCGGACGCCCTTGGGAGTGAGGTAGAGCGGCAGCGGGCGCAGCCTGGCGATCGCGGGCTCGTAGAGAAGCACCGCCGCATGCGTGGCCATGGGATACGACTGCAACGTGGTCTCGAGCACAGCCCGGGTCACGCCGAGGGCATCGATGGCCGTGCCGACGCGTTCGGCGGTGGCCGCATACGCCGAACTGCTCAAGCTCTTCGCTTCGGTGGCCACCCCCGCGGCGCGAGCATGCGCCAGCACAACCAGCTGCAACCCCAGCATGAAGGCCAGGGCGACGCCGAGGGTGGGGGTGTCGCCGTGCAGCCAGTGCAGCCATACGGCGGCGAATACGCCGTCGACGAGGGCTGTGGCCACCAGGCGCGCCGCGGCTCGGGCGTCCGGTGACCCGGCCACGCCGATGGCGCTGAAGACGAGGACCGCGATGACCCCGATGTTGTCGAGATAACCGGCTGCCAGGGCGAGCATCGTGCCGGCGATCAGCGCGGGCAGGAGCCCCTGGACGATGACGAGGAGGCTGGGGCGGCGCATGTGGCGCCGCAGGAGCCGGACCGAGACCGCGGCATAGATCACGCCGAGCGCGCCCAGGCCGATCTCGCCGCCGAGGCGTTGCGCCGGCAGCGACAGGGTCAACAGCCGGGCCAGCGTCGCCGCCAGCATCACCACCGATGCCAACGCTGCGGCGCGGCGTGAAACGACCACGCGCCTGCTCAACAGGTCTCCCTTGGTGGCCCTCCGACTGTGCTCAGCATCCATCCGCGCATTTTCCTTGAACGTCATCCAGCGCCGTCAGCCTCCACCGGCGGAGAGCTGCCCGCTTGTGGGCCGTCTGAGGGCGTGTTAAGGTTGCCCTGACGAACTGACGTTCGCATGGCCGCCGCGCACACGT
>CATPCA010000082.1 GCA_955652545.1 Candidatus Dormiibacterota bacterium | reverse complement strand
TTCCGCGGTGATGAAGCCGAAGCCCCGGTCCGATTGGACCTTTTTGATGGTCCCATTGGCCATGTCGTGTCTCCTGCCCTCTCGACTCTGAACGACGCGCGGTCCGTTCGAGAAGGCGAGGACGAAGCACGAGCGATGCCGACAGTTGTTGCCGACCCCCGTAGTGTACTCCATGTCCCGCATCCGTCTGAGGCAGAGCCTCCTCTGGGCCTCAGCGGCGCTGCTGGGCGAGGTACACCAGCGTGGCCTTGACTCGCCGGTGGGTGTCCGGTTCCTCCGAGAGGTCGAGCTTGGAGAAGATCGAGTTGATGTGCTTCTCGACGGCACGGTCGGTGAGGGACAGCGAGGCCGCGATGCCCGCGTTGTTCTTGCCCTGGGCCACCTCCGCGAGGACCTCGGTCTCCCGCGGGGTCAGCTGGGTGAGCGGCGAGTCCTTCGCCGCCGTGCGAGCGGCAACGAGCACCTCCACCACCCGCGGATCAATAACCGAGCCGCCTCGGGCCACCTCGCGGATGGCGGCGACCAGCTGCCCAAGGTCCGACACGCGTTCCTTGAGCAGGTAGGCGCGCCCCGCCGCGCCGTTCTCCAGCAGCGCCAAGGCGTACTCGGGCTCGGCGAACGAGCTCAGGACCACCACCCCGACATCGGGTCGCTCGCTGCGCAACCGATCAGCCGCTCGCAGCCCCTCATCGGTGCCCGTCGGCGGCATGCGGATGTCGGTGATGACGACGTCCGGGCTCTCCTCCTCGATGGCACGCTCCAACGCCGGCAGGTCACCGCACGACGCCACCAGCTCGATCTCATCGGCGGCGGCGAGCAGCTGCACCAAGCCCTCACGGAGCAGGTAGTTGTCCTCGGCGATGACCACGCGGATCGGCACCATCGGAGGATAGGCGAGCCGATGAGGCCGCGAGGAGACGGCCTGCATCACCATCGGTGTGGGGCAGGCACCATTGGTCGGAGACAGAGCGAGGGCTTATCCTCAGTGGGAGATGCCGGTCCAGGTTCTGATCGTCGACGACCAGGAGCCGTTCCGCGCCGTGGCGCGCACGGTCGTCGAGTTGACTGATGGTTTCGAGGTCGTCGGCGAAGCCGAGGACGGCGAGGCGTCGGTGCGCATGGCGCACGAGTTGCATCCCGGCCTGGTGCTCATGGATGTGAACCTGCCAGGTATCAGCGGTCTGGAGGCGACGCGGCAGATCCTGGCCGACGTCGCGACTAAACCGGTGGTGGTGCTGGTTCTCTCCACGTACGAGGCGGCCGAGTACGGACCTCAGGCCGAAGAGGTCGGCGCCGCCTGCTTCATCCCCAAGTCGGAGTTCAGCCCGGAGCGGCTGGTCGAGGCGTGGTCGGCGGCCAACGGCGCCACCGCGACATAGACCGTCACCCGGCCTTCAACTGACGTCCCGGCGCCGATCGTCGACGTGACCCGCAGTTGACCGCCGAGTGCGTCGAGGCGATCCGCCATGTTGGTGAGGCCGGAGCCGTTCCGTTTGGCAGCGGTGTCGAAGCCGTGGCCGTCGTCTTCGACGCTGAAGTGCAGCTCACCGCTGTCCTCGCGCAGCCGGATCACGGCGCATGATGCGCCCGCATACTTCTGCACGTTCTGGAGTGACTCGAGCACCGCGAAGTACACGGCGGCCTCGACGTCCTGTGAATAGCGGCCGATGCTTGCGGCGTCGACGGTTACCGGAACGGTCGCTTTGCGCGCCTGCGAGGCGAGCGCCGCGCCGAGCCCCTTGTCGGCGAGCATCGGCGGGTAGATGCCGCGCGCCAGGTCACGCAGCGTGTCGAGGGCTTCATCGGCGTCCGACTTGAGCTGGTCCAGCGTGACCTTGGCTCTCTCGGGATCGCGCCCCAACAACATCTCGGCGAGGCCGAGCTTCACCTTGAGCGCGACCAGGTGCTGCTGGGCACCGTCATGCAAGTCGCGCTCGAGCCGGCGACGCTCCTCATCCTGTGCAGTGACCAATCTCTGGCGCGAAGCGCGCAGGTCTTCGAGCCGCGCCTGCAGGTCGCTCGTCAGGCCGACGTTCTTGAGCACCAACCCGGCCTGCCTCGCGAGGTGGCTGAGCAGGTTCTCCTCCACTGGGGTGAGCGACTCGCCGCTGCGCTTGGTGACGCCCAACGCGCCTAGGAGGTCGCCCTGGTGGCGCACCTCGACCAGCCGGCTGACCCTGTTGAGCGCCGGCAGGGCACCGTTCTCAACCGCGACGGGATCATGGGCTGGCGCATCCAACGGCCAGACGGCCACATCGCGCCATGCGGTTCCGCTGCGCAGCCACACGTCGGCGCGCTGCGCCCCCGTTCCCTCGGCGAGCACCCGCGCCATCCGCGGCATGACGTCGTCCGCGGCATACGACTCGGCAACGCGTTCGGAGAATTGCGCCAGTACCTCGTAGGGGGTGGCGCGCTTGCCGTACACGAGCCTGTTGGCGACGCGTTCCAGCCGCTCGCGGAGCGGCTGGAACCCCACCGCCACGATCGCTGTCGCCACGATGGAGAGGCCGAGGTTGGGCTTGCCGCCGCCGCCGATGACCGCGCCGATGCCGACGGCGATGCCCACGTAGACCGCCGTGATGAACACCGCCAGCGAGCCGAAGACCAGGGTGCGGCTGATGACGATGTCGATGTCATAGAGCCGGTGTTTGAAGATGGCGACTCCCGCCGCTGTCGGGAGCGCGATGCCGAAGCCGACCACGATCGGGATGTCGAAGGTCCAGTTGGGTAGGACAGTTCCGGCGAGAAACGAGAACAGGATAATCGCCCCGACCGTTGTCAACAGCGCATACGAGATCCACTTCAGCTGCTGGCGTTGCTCTCCCCTGGATCTCCGCATGCGCACCAGCGGTGCCGCCGCAGCGACCAACAGCACGACAAGCCCGGCGAACCAGGTGGCGCTGTTGAGCGCCGTCATCGTGGACGATCCCGTCGTGAAGATGCCGTGGAGAAACGCGACTCCAATCGGGTTGGTCGGAGTCGGGTAGTTGATTCCGTTCGAGTTCATCGCCAGCGCACCGGGACTCAGGGCTGTCAGCACAGAGGTCGCCGCGGTCGAGACGATGGCAATGGGGATGAGCGGCCGCCATCGCCGCGAAGACAGTCGTCCATTGGGGAGCAGCAGCATCAGAAGCGCCACCGCGCCCGCCGGGAAGATGAGAAACAGGGTCCAGCTGTTCAGCCAGGCCGCCCAGGCAACGCCGGGGAGCGAGCCCGGATGGGTGACCACCGCGAACCGGACATATTGATCCTCTACCCCCTGCAGTCCTCCCACCACGGCGATGAACAGGAAGAGCCATCCGGTCGGGTTGCGGGGTTGGCGCGATGCCACCAGCGCGCCCACCACACCGATGCCGATCGGAATCACGATCGACGTCGGGTCGGCTGCGTCCAGGTCGGGAAGCGAGGCGCGGTTCAGCACGGCGAGCGTCGCGGTCGCTGCAGCCGCCGATATCGCCAGCGCGCCCAGCCCAAAGGCCAGCGCGGTTGTCCTGCCTCGCCGCGCGTCCTCGATCACGCCGGCACGCTTGCGAGGACGGGAAGCCAGCCACGCAAACTGGTACCGCTGCCCAGACTCGACGACACGTCAACCCCGCCACCCACAGCCTCCAGCCGATCGACCATGTTGGTCAGCCCAGAGCCCTTCCTCGTGGTCGCCACGTCGAAGCCAACGCCGTCGTCAACGACCTCAAAACGGAGCGCACCATCCTCGGGGGAGAGCCGGATCACAGCGCCCGTGGCGCGCGCGTACTTCTGCAGGTTCTGCAGCGCCTCGAGGCAGCAGAAGTACACGGCAGCTTCGATCTCCTGTGAGTAGCGGCCCACACCGCCGGCCTCAACCGCCACCGGAACAGTCGCCTTGCGCGCCTGGGACTCGAGCGCTGCGGGCAGACCTTTGTCGGCGAGCAGAGGTGGGTAGATGCCACGCGCGAGGTCGCGCAGTGTCTCCAACGCTTCGTCGGCGTCGTCCTTGAGCTGGGCGAGGGTGGCCCTCGCCTTCTCTGGATCCCTGCTCGCCAGCATCTCCGCCAGCCCCAGCTTCACCTTGATCGCCACCAGGTGTTGCTGGGCGCCGTCGTGCAGGTTGCGTTCAAGCCTGCGGCGCTCGTCGTCCTGAGCGCTGACCAGGCGTTGCCTCGACGCTCGCAGCTCCGCCAGCCGCGCCTGCAGGTCCGCAGTGAGCCCGACGTTCTTCAGCACCAGTCCCGCCTGCCCGGCGAGGTGAGCGACCAGGTTCTCCTCGACTGGAGTGAGCGTCTCGCCGGCTCGCTTGTTCAGGCTCAAAGCTCCGAGGATTTCGCCCTGGTGCCGCACCGCCAGCATGCGATCCGCTCCCGCGGGCGCATGAAGGATGCTGCCGTTGACGGGGACCAGATCGTATGGCGGCGAGGCCGACGGCCACGCTGCGGCGGCGCGCAGGGTTTCGCCAATGCGCAGCCAGACATCTGCTCGCTCCGCACCGGTGCCTTCGGCGAGCACTCGCGCCATGCGAGGGAGCACGTCGTCCATCGCGTACCCCTCGGCAACGCGCTCGGAGAATTGCGAAAGCACCTCATACGGTGTGGCACGCTTGCCGTAGACCAGCCGGTTGGCCACCCTCTGGACCCGCTCGCGCACCGGCTGGAAACCAACGGCAACGATCGCCGTGGCGAGGATCGACAGCCCGAGATTGGGCTTGCCGCCCCCGCCGATGAGTGCCCCGACGCCCACGGCGATGCCGACATACACCGCCGTGATGAACACAGCCAACGACCCGTACACCACCGTGCGGCTGATGACCATGTCGATGTCGTACAGGCGGTGCTTGAAGATGGCGATCCCTATGGACACAGGGAGAGCCAGACCGAAACCGAGCACGATCGGGACGTCGAACGTCCAGCTGGGCAGCACGCCGCCGGCCAGAAACATGAAGGGGACGAGCAGTGCCGCCGTGAGCAACACGGCATAGGCGATCCACTTCAACTGCTGGCGCTCATCGCCGTGGGCGCGACGCATCCGCAGAAGCGGCGCCACGCTGGCCAGAAGCAGCATGGCCAGGCCGAGAAACCAGATCACTGCGCCCACCGGCCCGTTCCCGGAGAACGGCTGGAATATCCCGAGGCCCAATGGGTTGTTCAGACTGGGGTAGTTGGCACCGCTCGCACCGGAATTGAGAGGACCGGGCGCGAATGCGGTGGAGACGACGAGGACGATGGAGTCCACCGTGCCGACGATCAGGGCGGTCCGCCATCGTCGCGACGGAGCGTGTCCATCAGGAAGGAGCACGAGGAGCCACATGACCGCGCCGGCAGGGAAGATGGCGACAGTTCCGAAGCTGTCGAGCCACTCTGCCCAGACGGCGCCCGGCGCCCCCGGGTGGGTGAGCAGCGCGAACCGTGCGTACTGGTCCTCGACCCCCTGCAGGCTCGAGGCCACTGCTATGACGAGCAGCAGCCACCCCACCGGGTTGTGCGGACGGCGCGCCGCCACCAGCATGCCGAGCAGAGCCGCACCCATGGGTACGACGATCGACGACGGGTCGGCGGCGTCGATGTTCGACAGGTGGGCGTGATTGAGCACCGCCAGAACGGCGGTGACCGTCGCCCCGGCGAGCGCGGTTCCCGCGAGGCCAACCGCGATCGCTGTGGTGCGTCGCTGCGGCGCATCGTCGATCACGCGTCGACCACCGCGAGGGCTGCTCCGACGCGGTATGCACCGACCGGCGTCTGCCGGCCCTTGACGAGCGCAGGCTCCAGGCGTTCCGCGTCGGGCGGCTCGGGCAGTGCGGCAAACGTCGGCTCGCTGAGCACCGTCTGGCCGCCCTCGGCCCACTGTTGCAATCGCTGCGCGAGGTTCACGGCGTCACCGACGACGGAGTACTCGAGCCGCTCGTCGGATCCGAGCAGCGCGGCCGCGACATTGCCTGTGGAGACGCCGATGCCCAGGTGGAACGGCGGCAGCCCGGCGGTCGCCCATCGCGCGTTGAGATCCGCCTGGCGCGCGTGCATCGCCTCGGCCGCCGCGACGGCGCGCTCGCACTGGTCAGGCTGCGGGAACGGAGCACCGAACACGGCCATCACAGCGTCGCCGACGAATTGCATCACCGTCCCGTTTTCACCGAGCAGCGCGTGATTCATCTCGGCGCGGTGCTCGTGCAACTGGCCGGCGAGGACGCTGGGGTCGGCCAGCTCGGCGATCGTCGAGTAGGCGCGGATGTCGGACATCAGCACGGTGACGGTGAGTCGCTCCGTCTCGCCCGGCCGCACTCCCTGCTCGCGCATCTTCTGGGCCACGCCGCCGGGCAGCATGCGGCTGAGGCTCTCGCCCTGCTCCTCGCGGTCGACGATCGCCCTGTGCAGCATCCGGAGCCGCTGCAGCGCGCTCTGCGTGCCCGCGCTCGCCTGCTGCGCGAGCTGCAGGAAGAGCTGCTCGACAGCGTCGGAGACGGCCTCGGGCGTGGAGTTGATGGCCACCGCGATCGCCTTCATCGGGCGCCCCTCGGCCACCATCTGCAGCAGCCGCTCATCGCTGTCGCTGAGGTTGCCGGCGTCGGTCACCGGTTGGGTCAGCGCGTTGACGATGCGCGGATCGAGCATCGAGCCGCCGGTGCTGACCTCGCGAACCGCCCGCGCCAGCTGGTCACCCTCGGCGACGCGGTCCTTGAGCAGGTAGGCGTAGCCGGCGGCGCCCTCGCTGAGGAGCGCGATAGCGTACTCCGGCTCGTCGTACTGGGACAGGATGACGATGCCGGTGCCGGGGTACTGTTTGCGGATCAGGCGCGCCGCGGCAATGCCCTCGTCAACGAAGTTCGGCGGCATCCGGATGTCGGTGACCACCACCTGGGGCATGAACTCGTCGGCGCCAGCGATCAGCTCGTCGTAGTCGCCGGCCACGGCGACGACGTCGATGTCGCCAGCGGCAAGCAGGAGAGCTCGGACGCCCTCGCGGACGATGAGGTTGTCATCGGCCAGGACGACACGGATGGATGCGTCAGACGGCATGGCGTGACTGTAGGCACGCTTGGAG
>CATPCA010000081.1 GCA_955652545.1 Candidatus Dormiibacterota bacterium | reverse complement strand
ATCTCGAGCAGTGACTGCATGCCCCCGGTGGCCACTCGAAAACCGGTGACCACCTCATCGATGAGCAGCAGGGTGCCGAAGCGATGGCACTCCGTGGCCAGCGCCTGCGCATAACCGGGAGGCAATGGATTGTGCCCGTAGTGTCCGCCCGATCCCTCGAAGATCACCGCGGCCACCGGCTCATCATTCAGAGCGTTGCGCAGCGCGTCGACGTCGCCGGCGGGCACCACCGTGGTCGTCTGCAGCTGCGCGGCGGGGACGCCGGCGGCGGTTCGGGCGACCCCGTTCTCGAGGTTGACGCTGACCGCGTCGGACCAACCGTGGAAGTGGCCGTCGAGCTTGATGATCACGTCACGCCCGGTGGCGGCGCGTGCGACTCGCAGACCGAGCATGGCCGCCTCGGTTCCCGAGGCGGTGAATCTCACCTCATCCACCGTTGCCACCATGGCGCAGATCCGCTCCGCCCATTCCACCTCGAGCGGGTGGTTGGCGCCGTAGTGGGTACCGCGGGCGACCTGCTCCCTGACCGCGGCCACCACCGCCGGGTGCGCGTGGCCGAGCAGAAGTGCCCCGTGCCCCATGGTGTAGTCGATCAGCTCACGGCCGTCGACCAGCCACTTGTGCGACCCCTCAGACCTGGCGACATACAGCGGCGGCGAGTACGCGCGGGCTGCGTGAGTCACCCCGCCGGGGAGCACGGACGCCGCCCGGGTGGCGAGGTCGTCGGCGCTGGTGATCATGCCGCCGATTGTCGCCATCCGGCCCGCCCCTTTGGTCGCCGCCCAGGCGCCGACCCGGGGGTTGAGGTCAGCTCGGCGGAGGCGTGCAGACCGGCAGCCCAGACGACCGCCAAGCTTGGAAGCCACCGATGACATCGGTCGCGCGACGCAACCCCAGCCGGTGCAGGGTGGCGGCGGCGAGGCTCGACGAGTACCCCTCGTTGCAGATGACGATCACGGTCTGGTCGTGGTCGCTGATCTCGGGGATTCGATGTGGACTCGTGGGGTCCAGACGCCACTCCAGCACGTTGCGGTCCACGACAATCGCGCCTGAGATCTCACCATCACGGTCTCGCTGGAAGGCTGGCCGCGTGTCGATCAGCAGGGCGCCGTCGCGTATGGCTCCCGCCGCCTCCGCCGGCTCCAATCGCGTCCAGTCGCGCCGGGCTTCCTCGAGGAGCCTGTCGATGGAGCTCATCGCGACGATTCTGGCGCTCCCGCCTGCGCTTGGGGGGATCGAGCTCGGGCAAACGAACGCGTGTCATTGCAGTGGGAGAGAATCGGGATCATGACGACCCGCGAGCATTGGGAGGCGGTCTACGCGACGAAGTCTGACCACGAGGTCAGCTGGCACCAGGCCGACCCTCGGCCCTCCATGCAACTCATCCTGGAGGTGTGCAAAGACCGGAAGGCGAGGATCATCGACGTCGGGGGAGGCTCGTCACGACTTGTCGACCAGCTCTTGGATGCAGGATTCACGCAGCTGGCGGTGCTCGACATCTCTTCGGCTGCGTTGGACCGGGCGCGGACGCGAATCGGCGATCGGTCGGCGATGGTGCAGTGGCTGGTGGGTGACGTGAGCCAGGTCAAAGAGGTTGGGCAGTTCGACGTCTGGCACGATCGCGCGACTTACCATTTTCTCACCGAGGCGAGTGACCGGCAGCACTACGCAGAGCTCGTTGCGCGAACCGTGCCCAGCGAAGGGCACGTCATCATCGCCACGTTTGCCCCTGACGGCCCGTCCACGTGCAGTGGTCTTGATGTCCGTCGGTACGACGCGGCGTCCCTGGCCCAGGCGCTTGGCCCCGCATTCACATGTGAACGGGAGGTCGTGGACCAGCACGTCACACCCTGGGGAACCATTCAGCCGTTCACGTTTGCCCGGTTCCACCGCGGCGGTTGACGGAGCCTTGTGCGGAGTGGTAAGCCACGTGACCGGATCGGCTGTCGGGAGGTGTCGAGATGTACGCACGGCGGACTGTGACCAGGGCTGCGCCTGAGCAAGCAGACAAGGCGAAAGAGGTCATCGAGGCCTCGTTGCTCCCCAAGGCCAGGGATCTGCCCGGGTTCAGTGGTGGCTACTGGTTGATCGACCGCGCCACCGGCGAGGGGCTGACGTTCACGTTCTTCGACACCAAGGAGAACCTCGACGGGAGCGCCGCCCAAGCGGGTCAGCTGCGCAGCGCCGTGGCGCGCGACATTGGTGCAGAGGTGGTCGAAGTCGGGCATTTTGAAGTGGCCGCCGACACCGGGCAGAAGGTGCACCGCGGGGCTTCGCATGCCCGGGTGCTCAGCTTCGATGGCGATCCGGCCCGCCTCGCCGAAGGCATCCAGATGATCAAGGAGCGGGTCATCCCCGTGGTGCGCAACTTCCCCGGCTTTGTCGGTGGCTTCTGGCTCCTCGACAATGAGAACGGCAAGGGCGTCGGCGTGACGCTGTTCGACAGTGCGGCCAACCTGGCCGCCAGTCGCGACCAGGCTGCACAGCTCCGGAGGCAGATCGGCGTGCAAATGCCGGGCGCCTTCAGCGAGTTCGCGGAATACGAGGT
>CATPCA010000080.1 GCA_955652545.1 Candidatus Dormiibacterota bacterium | reverse complement strand
CTCGACCCCCCGACCGTGCCGCCGGTTGGGAGCGCCTGCCCGCCCACGTGCCCCGCTGGCGGTGGCAACAGCCAGGCGCCGACAGCGAGCGTTATCGCTGGCGGCGGGGGCGGCGGTTCGAACCCCGGTGGGGGTGGGAGCAGCCCGGGAGCAGCCGGCAACCAGCCCGGCTCATCAGGCAGGGGTGGCTCCGTTGGGGTGTCACCCGGGTCGGGCACGAGCAGCGTCGAACCGGGCACGATCACCCTGGCGCAGCCGGTAGCCGTCGAGCCATTGACCCCGCTGGGCGGAATCTCCTTCGGCCAGGCGCCCTATCTCTGGCCGCTGTTCGTGCTGCTCGACCTGATCGCTGCGGGTGCCGTCGTCATTGCGGTCAGGAAGAGCTGGTCGAAGACCGGCGTGGACTGAGCCGCTCACCAGGCGGCATGGCGTGATCCGTTCCCTGCGACGCTCATTCGCGGCCAAGCTGATCGTCGGCGGCTGCTTGTTGGCGCTGGTCGTGGTGGGCGGCGTGGCCGGATACCTCATCTACAGCAGGACCACCCAGACCCGGACGGTGGCCCAGAGCAACGCGGACAACCGCGTCGGGGTCATGGCGCAGGTGCTCGAACGCTTCACCGGCGCCGAGTCGCTGAGCGCTGCGAGCAGCGTCGCCGGCCAGCCGCTTCTCCGGGCGGCGCTCGCCGGCCCCGACCCGGCGACAGCTGTGAGCGCCCTGTTTGCGCGGGGAGCATCGGTCGACCTCAGCGGCGAGGTTCTGCTCGTCAGTGACAGTACCGGGCGTCTCCTGGACAGCATCGCATCGCCGAGTGTTGCTGCGCTCCGACCGATCACGGCCGCGCCAGAGGCGCTCCGGACAGCCCTGGCGCACGGTCAGTGCCAGCGAAGTGACGGCGGTCCCACGCCGGGCGGCTGCGGCATCGAGCTGCTGGGTGGGGGAGACCCCGCATACGTCGTTGCCGTACCCGTCCTCGACAACGGAACCGTTGTCGGGGCGGTGGCCTACGCCGCGCCCCTCGCCTACCAGCTGGTTCGATTCCAAGCGCTGTTCGGGTTCCCCACGGCGTTCATCGCGGCACAGAACACTGACCAGGAGCTCCGGCCCAACCTGGGCGGAGCCTCCCGGACCGACCCGGGCCTTCGCAGCCTGATCACCCAGGTCGCCACCGCGCCGGGATCGAGGACGTACAGCGCGATCTACGACGCCCCCCTCAGCGGAGGCGGCACTGGGTCGGTGGCGGGCAGCTTCGTGCCGGTTCGCGCATCCACGGGCGCGCTGAGCGGCTACATGGGTGTCGAGGTCCCGGTGGCGCAGTTCGCCGGTGACGAGCGCACCGACATCATCGTTCTCGCGCTGATCGCGATCTTCGTGCTGCTGCTCGTCGCGCTGGTCGTGATCCTCTTCGTCGAGCGGTTCGTCAAGCGACCGATCGCGCGGCTCGAGCGCGGCGTCGCACGCATCGCCGGTGGCGATTACGCAACCGCCATCGCCGTGCCGTCAGAGGATGAGCTCGGCAGGTTGGCAGCCAACGTCAACCGCATGCGGGACTCGATTGCCGGCTACGTGGGCCAGATCGAGGAGGCGAGCCGGCGGCTCGACGTTGCCCTGGAGCGGGTCAGTGTCGTCTCCGGCGCCCTGACCACCACCACCGCCGGCGTCTCCGGGCTGCAAGAGGCGGTCGTGAGCACCGCGGCAGCGATTGGCGGCGGCGCGGCGTCCGCAGTGCTGGCGCTGCGCCGCAACGACTCGCTGATGGCGACCGCCACCGCCGGCGCTGCGCCGTCGCTCGACGACTGGCCGGGACTCGACTCCGTCCTGATGGGGGAGACGGTGCGCCTCGAACACGCTGAGCACGGTCTCATGGTGGCCGTGCCGATGTTCTACCAGGAGAGCGTCGTCGGCGCACTCGCCGTCATCACCCCCCTGTCCGCCGCCGAGGCTCACGGCCACGTCGATGTCGAGGTTCTGGCCGTCTTTGCCAACAACGCTGCGATTGCCATGGAGAACGCTCGTCTCTTCGAACAGGAGAGACAGACAGTGCAACGACTGCGCGAGCTCGACACCCTCAAGACCGATTTCCTCGCCACCGTGCAACACGAGCTGCGCACGCCTCTGACCGCCATCCTCGGCCTGGCCGACCTTCTGGAGATGTGCTGGGTCGCGTGGGAAGAGGGCCCGAAGCTGGAGGCGGTGCGCGACATCCAGGTTGCCGCCAAGAACCTCCAGGACATCGTCGAAACCATCATCGACTACTCGCTGATGGAGGACGTGCAACTCGGGCTCAACCCCACCCAGGTGCCCCTTCGCGCCGCCGTCACCACGGCGCTGGCGCAACTGGGCGAGCGCTACAAGGATGGCGTCCCGTTGCCAGTCGACGTCGTCGGGGGCGACGACCTCACTGCGTTTGCCGACGCCGACCGGCTGGTCCAGGTCCTGCGCGCCCTCATCGACAACGCCGTGAAGTTCAGCGAAGTACAGGGGCGGGTGACCGTGTCCTTCGCGCCGGTCGGGGGCGATCGCGGGGTGCGGATCGAGATCGCCGACCAGGGCGTGGGCATCCCCGCGGCCGACCTTCCCCGCGTTTTCGATCGCTTCTACCAGGTCGACAACTCCGCCACCCGCAAGTTCGGCGGCGCCGGCATGGGCCTTGCCCTGGTCAAGCGCCTGGCGACGGCCCACGGGGCCGAGGTCGAGGTGGAGAGCGTGGAGGGGGCGGGAACGCGAGTGATCCTGCTCTGGCCGGGCTCGCCGGTGGTGGCGGCCGGTGCCGCGCGCGTGGCCGCCGAGGAGCAGGATGCAACGTTGTCGGAAGATCAGCCTGCCCGCCCGGTCGTGCCGGTACAATGACCTCGGTCGCGCTAGACGGGGCGTTAGCGGTGCCCTGTACCCGCAATCCGCTACAGCGGGGTCGAATTCCCCACCGAGGGGGCGTGGCGTTGGGTCTGCTCCGAGCGCTTGGCGCTGACGATCGGGTCCTACGCAGCCCGGGTCTGTGAACCCCGTCAGGTCCGGAAGGAAGCAGCGGTAAGCGGTCCCCCGGGGGTGCCGTAGCCAACCTGGTCCGAGCTGGACGATCGGGTGAGCGCCGGCGTCACGTCAACGACGTGGGGTGCGCGACTGCCCCACGCTCGTCCGCGCTATCGTGCGTCGATGGCCACCGCTCTGTACCGTCGTTATCGATCCCTGCGGTTCGCCGACCTGATCGGTCAGGACATGATCGCCAACACGTTGCGCAACGAGGTCCGCGCCGGTAGCCTCGCCCACGCCTACCTCTTCACGGGCATTCGCGGCACAGGCAAGACGTCCACAGCACGCATCCTGGCGCGAGCCGTCAACTGTCTCGACCTCCAGGACGGCGAACCCTGCAACCGATGTGGCGCATGCGTCGAGATCACCGACGGTAGCTCAGTTGACGTGCTCGAGATCGACGCGGCGAGCAACCGCGGCATCGACGAGATGCGTGATCTGCGCGAGAAGGTGAAGTACCTTCCGGCGGCGCTGCGTCGCAAGGTGTACATCATCGACGAGGCGCACATGCTCACTGCCGAGGCATGGAACGCGTTTCTCAAGACCCTCGAGGAGCCCCCGCCCCACGTGCTCTT
>CATPCA010000079.1 GCA_955652545.1 Candidatus Dormiibacterota bacterium | reverse complement strand
GCACGCCGACACGACCTCGACGTGCGTATCGCCGAGCAACCCGGACAGTTGCGCGAGAACACCCTCAACCGTGACCCCAACGGGAATGCGCACCTCGATGGCCGCTTCAGCGCGCTCGCCTGTGCCATCGTCCTTCGTGTTCAGCGTGTTGACGCGCACCTGCACGCGGTCGACGGCGCGATCGGCGTCGCGATGCAGCGACCGCTGCACCTCCCCGAGCAGCGTGACCAGCACATCGGCGGCTCCGGCGAGCGGACCGGCATGGTGAGCAGTTGGCCGGCGCACCGTGGCAGTGAGGCGCACGCAGCCGCGGTATCCGGTGGTGATCGTGTCCCAGCCGCTCGGCTCGAGCACGACGAGGTGGGCCGGCCCGACACGGCTGCGCAGGTGGCGCGCCCCCAGCGATGCTCCCTCCTCGTCGCACGCGGCGATGACCGTGACCCGCCGGCCATCGTCGCGGGGCAGGCGCGAGACCGCGGTGAGCGCCGCGGCGAGGGGGCCCTTGGCGTCCACGGTGCCGCGTCCGTGCAGGCGTCGGCCATCGTGGCGCACGGCTATCTCCCCGGGCACGGTGTCGAGGTGACCCAGAAGGAGGATCTCGTCATCGGCCGCCCCTTCACCCCAGGTCATCACGACGTTGCCGGCGCTGTCGCGCTCCACCTCGAAGCCGGCGTCGGCGGCCACTTCGAGCAGGCGTGCAGCGGCCGCGTCCACATCGCCCGTGACAGAGGGGATGCGCACCAGGTCGTCGAGAAGGGCGAGCGGCTCGAGGGCGGCGGTGACGGCGACGCTCATGCGCTGACAGCCGCGAGCACCACGGGCTGCGCGCCGCCGTCGCGCACCGAGTCCAGCGTGTGGGCGGCGATGCGGCCGGCGATGTCGATGCCGGTGACGTCCACCGAGTTGCGGAACTCCATGGTGTGGTTGACCTCGCTGACCAGCAGGCGTTCGCCGTGCTCGAGCAGGTCGACCGCGAGCACGCCGCCCCCGACCGCCGCCGCCGCGCGCAGGGTCACCTCGGCGATGTCCGCGGTCACCGGCCGGTTCCGCGTGGTCGCTCCCCTGGCGGTATTGGTGATCCAGTGGTCGGAGAGGCGATCGATGGCGCAGATCACCTCGCCGCCGGCGACGAAGGCGCGAATGTCGCGGCCCGGCTTGGCGACGTGCTCCTGCACGTAGAAGACCTGGTGAGCGACAGAGCCGAGCGTGGCCTTGTGGTCGAGCAACGCTTCGGCGGCGTCGCGGTCGTTGACGCGGGCGAGCAGCCGTCCCCACGAGCCCACCGGTGGCTTGACCACTGCCGGGTAGCCCACGGACTCGATGGCGGCGAGCGCGCCGTCCACCGAGAAGGCGACGACGGTGCGCGGCACCGGAACACCGGCGGCGGCGAGCAGCGACGTGGTCACCACCTTGTCCGCGCAGTTGGCCACGACCCGGTGCGTATTGACGGTGCCCACGCCACGGTCCTCGAGCAGGCGCAGTGCCGCGAGCGCGTGCGACTGCTGCACGCACCTGTCGAGCACCACGTCCCAGCCGGGGACCTGCCCATGGGTGTCGACCATCAGCGCACGCACATCGACGACCTCGACGTCGAGGCGGCGCCGCGCGAAGGCTTCGAGAATCAGCTTCTCCTCGACGCGAACGCGCGACACCAGCATGGCAACGCGAGCCTCACTCACCCCAGTCCTCCTCCTCGGGCGGCGCCAGCACCAGCGCCGGCGGCTGCAACGCGATCACCTCGAGGTCGGCGCTGCAGTCGGGACAGGGGACCACTTCGCCGATCACCGTCTCGGCGTCGAGCGGGACCTGCGCGTCGCATTCGGGGCAGGCTGCGGTCATCCGTTGCCCTCCAGGGCCGCCCAGCCGGAGCTGCGCACCAGCTCGACGAGCCCGCCCGTCTCGGCGATGCGGATCGCCAGCGCGGAGGGCGCCTCGCCGCGCCAGCGTAGTGCTCCGGCCGTCACGGTGCCGCTGCGGACGTCGACATTGATGTCGTCGCCGTCGCTGATCGCCGCCACCGCCTCGGGGCACCGGATCACCGGCAGCCCGATGTTGACGGCGTTGCGCGCGAAGATGCGCGCAAAACTGGCGGCCACGACCGCGACAACCCCGGCGGCGCGAATCGACACCGGTGCGTGTTCGCGCGACGACCCGCAGCCGAAGTTGCGGCCGGCGACGAGTACGTCCCCCGGCCGGACGGTGGTGGCGAACTCGGGCCGCGCCTCGCACAGGCAGGCGCGGGCCAGCGCCTGTGGGTCGGTGGTGAGGTTGAAGCGGCCCGGCATGATCGCGTCGGTGGAGACGCCGTCGCCGAGCACCCAGGCGCGTCCCATCAGTGCGCCCTCCTCGGGTCGGTGATGCAGCCCGCGATGGCGGTGGCCGCGGCGATTGCGGGGCTGGTCAGGTAGATCTCCGCGTGCGGGCTGCCCATGCGGCCCGGGTAGTTGCGGTTGCTGGTCGACACCACCCGCTCCCCGGCTGCGACGACGCCGTGTTGACGACCCAGGCATGGGCCGCACCCCGGGTTCATCACCAGCGCCCCGGCCTCGATGATGACCTCGATCCAGCCTCGTCGCAGCGCCTCGGTGTAGATGCGCCGCGACGCGGGAACGACCACGGTGCGCGTGTTTGGGTGCACCGTGCGTCCCGCAAGGTACGCAGCTGTGACCTCGATGTCCTCGAGGCGTCCGTTGGTGCAGCTGCCGATGTACACCTCGTCGATGGGCGTACCGGCGACGTCTGCGATGTCGTGGACGTTGTCGGCGGCCGGCGGAACCGCCACCTGTGGTTGGAGGCCTGCGACGTTGATGTGCAGCGTCTCCGCGTACCGCGGTGACCGAGTGCGGGGGAGGGGCACACCGTCATCGCGCGTGGTGCCGCTGAGCGTGGTGCCGTCAACCTCGCAGAGCCCTGCCTTGGCGCCCATGTCAGCGCTGAGGTTGGCCAGCGTGAGTCGCTGGTCGAGGGTCATGCGCTCGACCGTCTCTCCGCCCCACTCGACTGCCATGTAGTCGGCGCCATCGCCCCCGATCCTGCCGAGGACGTGCAGGGCGACATCCTTGGCGGTCAATGGCTGCGCGAGCTCGCCGGTCACCTCGACGCGCAGCGTCTGCGGCACCCGGAACCAGGTGCGCCCGGTCGCCAGGATGACGCCGACGTCGGTGCTGCCCATCCCGGTGGAGAAGCAGCCGAGCGCTCCATAGGTCGTGCTGTGCGAGTCGGCGCCGACGACGATCCCGCCGGGTCGCGCGAATCCCCGCTCGACCATGATGATGTGGCAGATCCCCTCGGCGAAGAGGTTGCGCACGGCATGGTCGGCGGCGAAGCGGCGGATGCGCTGGTGCAGCTCTGCGGCGGCGACAGTGGCGGCGGGCATGACGTGGTCGAAGACCAGCACCACCCTCTGCGGGTCGTGCAGCGGCATCTCCATGCGCTCGAATGCCTCGATCGCCAGCGGTGCAGTGACGTCGTGTGCGACAGCGCAATCGACCGGCGCGACCAGGGTCTCGCCCGCAGTCACCTGGTGGCCGACGCGATTGCCGATGATCTCCTCGACCAGCGTGCCCATGGTCAGCGCTCCGCCGCTGCGCGCAGGAGGTCGTCGACGTCGTCGTCATGCAGGACTCGTTCTCCCGCATGACGCTTCACCTCCGCAGTGACCCGGACCAACCAGTCGTCGTCTCCGGTGATCCCGAGCGCCGCGGCCCGGGCGCGGACCGCGTTCCGTCCGACCAGCTCGTGGGCGACCAGCAGACGACGCTCGACGCCGAACTGCTCGGGCGGGAAGGGCTCGTAGCTGCGCGGGTCGTTGAGGACGGCCTTGGTGTGGATCCCCGCCTTGTGGTGGAACGCGAACGGCGCGGTGATCGGTGCGGTGAAGGGGATCTCGATGCCGAGGATGGCGGCGACCATCGCGTCGAGCGCCGCCAGCCGGGGGAGCGCGTAGTGCTCGACGAGGTCGGGCTGCACGGTGTGCAGCCGCGCGATCAGGCCCGAGAGCGGCACGATGCCGTTGCGCTCACCGATGCCGAGGACGGTGGTGTCGATATGGGTCGCCCCTGCCTCCAGCGCGGCGAGCGCGTTGGCGACCGCGCAGCCGGTGTCATTGTGGGCGTGGAACTCGATGTCGCAGTCGACGACGTCGCGCAATTGGGCGATCAGCCGTGTCACCTGCGCCGGCGTGGCGATGCCCACCGTGTCGGCGATGCCGACACGGTCGACGCCGAGCTCGGCGACGGCGGCGTGGACACGGAGCACGTCGGCTGGGTCCGAGCGGAAGGAATCCTCGCAGCTGAACCGCACCTGGAGCCCGGCGCTGCCGACCAGCTCGATGCATGCGGCGGCGACATCGATGACCTCGCCGATGCGCAGGCCACCAG
>CATPCA010000078.1 GCA_955652545.1 Candidatus Dormiibacterota bacterium | reverse complement strand
CGTTTGTGCTGCCGTACTGGAACTCGAGATGCTTGTCCTCGCCGATGATGATGGCGCGGTGGTTGAACTGGTCGGCGATCGCTGTGTCGCCGTCGGCGAGACGCACCGCGTTGGTCGGCAGCGGCGACGAATTGCTGTTGCGCGCGTGGTTGGTGAAGTACTGGAAGACGAAGTCCTTGTCTTCGGTCACCTCGACGATCCGGCTGTGACCGGAGTCGGTGATCAACGTGTTGCCGTTGGGCAGGCGGCTGGCGAAGGCCGCGAACTGGAGCGGGGCCGTGACCGTCGGGCTGCCACTGCCGTACTGCCAGGCGATGTGGCCGCTCCGAGTGATCTCGATGACCCGGTTGTTGTTCTCGTCGGCGATGAGGACGTGGCCGTTGCGGAGCACCTCGGCGCTGTTGGGATTGTTCAGTGCGCCGGGGCCGGACGCCGGTCCGTAGGACCACACGATCTTCCTGGTGAAGCGACCGACCTCGATCACCCGATTGTTGCCCTGGTCGACGATGAGGATGTTGCGATTGGCCAGCTGGATAGCGAAGACCGGGACGTTCAACTGATTCGGTCCCGACCCGGTGACCCCTGCCTTTCCGTACTGCCAGACGATCTCGCCCTCGCGATTCACGACGATGACGCGGTTATCAGTGCAGCTGAACCCCGGGGCAACTGGTGAGGACCCGGCGGGGACCCCGGTGCCGGCCAGCAAGGTGAGGCCATCGGAGAGCCGCTCCGCGTCGTTGAGCCCGATGATCGATCCGGGGCCCGGGTTGCACAACGTCGGGTTGCCCGAGCCGAAGCTCCAGACGATCTGCTTGGTCGTGGGGTTGATCTCAACAGCCCGGTTGTTGAACTGATCGGATACCAGCAGATCGCCCCGTTGGTTGAAACCGCCGTTCGGCGCTGCGCTCGCCGCGCCGACACCGAGCGGACGTGAGACCCCGGCCGCGCCCAGGAGCAGCATGCTCCCGACCACGAACATGATCCGAGGGAACCGATGTTTGCGCATCCCGAGCACCTCCCAGTTGTCCGTCTTCTGCAGAGCACAAGGCCCCGCTAAGACATACGGGCTCGGTTACACGAGCCGAGCCTGGGGGTACGTCAGCGCCGGCTGCCAAACAGGATCACGACCCGCCGGCGTACGGTCGAGCACCGCCCAGAGCGGCCAGATGAAATCCACGTGCCGCGGATGCTGTCCAGGATCCGGCGGGACGAAGAAGAGCTCGCTGCTCCAGAAGTGGTGGATCCGCCCGTCTCGCTTGACGAAGACGGTGGCCAGGGGCAGTTGCTCGCCGTCCGCCAGCTCGGCGTGGTAGTCGCGCCGGTAGGTGTTGTTTGCCGATGAGAGCAGCCGAGCGTGACGCCAGCCGCGGGTGCGCGCATGCGCCTGGAAGCGCTCGATCGGAGCCTTCGCCTCCACGGCGATGCTGATCCGCTGCGAGAGGTGTGGCACCTGGCCGTCGACAGCGTCGATGATCGAGGTGCACGACGGACAGCCGACCTCCAACGGCAGCTGCTTCGCGCCGGGGATGAACATGAAGCTGTACAGGAACAGGGTGTCCCGGCCGTCCTCGAACAGCTCAGAGAAACGCACCTCGCGCGTTGCGTGTGCCTGGTCGTCCCACCTCTCGAAGGTGTAGTCGGTGGCGGCCTCGCCGCCAAGCGGGAGCTCGCGCCGCTGAGCGGCAACGGCCTCTTCCCGTGCTCGCAGGTCCATCTCTGCTGTGAGCAGCCGGTCGCGAGCTTGACGGTACTGCTCTGTCTCGCCGGGGAAGGTCTTGGTGTGAAGCGCCGTCCGAGCCGTGTCCGCCATCGTGCCGTCCTCCGTTGCCTGTCGGCGGATCGTACAAGCATCCGCGCACGTTCGACGTCAGGCTGCGATCCCTCTCACCAAGCCGACGGTGCCGAAATTGAGCCGCCACAACTGTGGTCGATCCCACCCCGAGCACTCGACCAGCTCGAGCAATTGCTCTCCGGTCAGGTAGGTGTCGACAGTGTCGCTGAGGTAGCGATACGCCTCGCGGTCGCCGGCCAGCCATCCCCCGAGCCGAGGCAGGGCGTGCCGGAGATACAGCTCATAGGCTCTGCCGGCCGGTCCGCGAGGCGGACGCAGGAACTCCAGTACCACCATCCTTCCGCCCGGTCGCAGCACGCGCCTCATCTCGGACAGACCTTTGTCTGGGTGGGCGAGGTTGCGCAGGCCGAAGGCGATGGTCGCGGCGTCGAAGCTGGAGTCCTCGAACGGCAGGCTGGTGGCATCACCCTGTACCCATTCGATCGCAGGGTGGGCGGCGCGCGCGACCGCGAGCATGCGGTCGCTGAAGTCGAGCCCAACCACCCGTCCACCGCGACCAACGTGCTTGCGCAGCTCAAGCGTCAACTGGCCGCTCCCGCACGCGATATCCAGGGCCGCTCCACCCATCGGCGGCGCTGCCGCGGCGGCGGCACGGCGTCGCCAGGCACGGTCTCGACCGAGGGAGAGCACTGTGTTGGCGCGGTCGTACCCGGGTGCGATCCGATCGAACATCGCTCGAACCTGGCTCGCGTCGCGCGGCGCGCTCATACGCTGGGTCTCACGTGGCGATCACCATAATCGTGAGGATGGCAGAGTTGAGCACGCCGGTCGGCCTGGGATTGGCCGCCCGAGGCGACGTGCGGGAGACGGTCGACTGGGCGGTCCGCGCCGAGCGGCTTGGTTTGGAATCTGTCTGGTTGCACGACAGCTACTTCGAGCGCGACCCGATCAGTTTCCTGGCCCCGATGGCACAGGCCACCCGACGCATCCGGCTCGGGGCGGGTGCACTCAACCCCTATACGCGCCACCCGTTCGTTGTCGCTTCGACGATGGCGTCCCTGGACAACCTGGCGGAGGGGCGCTTGTCGCTGGCGCTCGGCAGCGGCCTGCCTTTGCGGTTGATGCAGATGAACATCCCGTTCAACAACGCTCCGGAACGGGTGAGCGAATCCATCGACCAGATCCGCACCCTGTGGCGCGGGGAGCGGTTGGTCCTCAATGACAAGGCGCCGCCGCTGGTGCCGATGTTCCCGCCTCCCAAGCGCATCCCCATCTACATCGCTGCGTACACCAAGGCCTACCTCGAGCTGGCCGGGAAGAAGGCGGATGGCTACCTGTCCCGCCCGATGGAGTCCATCCCGGCGTTCGCGCTGATGCGCGACCGCGTCCTCGATTCCGCCGAGCGCCATGGCCGCGATGCGTCAGCCATCGACTTTCG
>CATPCA010000077.1 GCA_955652545.1 Candidatus Dormiibacterota bacterium | reverse complement strand
GATCTACTTCCCCGACGAGGGTGATGCCAACGCCGTTGATCCCCTGCTGTCGACCCTTCCTAACTCCGACCGCGAGATGCTGGTGGCGCTTCCGGACGGCACCAACCTGCGCTTCGACATTCACCTGCAGGGAGACTATGAAACCCCCTTTTTTGAGCTCTGACGCCGTCGCCGCGGACACCGTGCACGCGCTGTGAGCGACCCAGCCGAGCCCGAATCCGGGCTTTTCGGGGACCTGTTCAGCAGCACTGCAGCTGCGCGTGAGGTGAGCGACGCCGCCTGGCTGCAGGCGCTGCTCGACGCCGAGGCAGCGCTGGCCCGGGCGCAGGCCGCCAACGGGCTGGTCCCGGCCGACGCCGCCGCGGCCATCAGTGCCGCGTGCTCGGCCGACCGCTTTGACGCGAAGAGCTTGGGGCAGCGTGCCGGATTGGCTGGGAACCCGGTGGTCCCTCTCGTCCACGACCTGCGCGCGCTGGTCGGCAGTGACGTCGGTCGTTACGTGCACCTTGGTGCCACGAGCCAGGACATCATCGACACGGCGATGATGCTCGTAGCCCGCCGAGCTCTCGAAGCCGTGCTCGAAGCCCTTGCTGCCGTCGCCGACGAATGCGCAGCCCTTGCAGCCGCGCACCGCGACACCATCATCGCCGGGCGCACGCTCATGCAGGACGCCGCGCCGACCACGTTCGGTCTCAAGGCGGCGGGCTGGCTGGTGGCCGTCGACGAGGCCCGCGTGCGGCTGACCCAGGTTCGTGATGAGCGCCTCGCCGTCCAGCTCGGAGGGGCCGTGGGTAACCTCGCAGCACTCAACAGCGCCGGACCGGCCGTCGCCGTCGCGTTTGGGGGGGAGCTGCACCTCAATCTCCCCACCGTGCCATGGCACACGAACCGCGTTCGCGTTGCCGAGCTCGCGAGTGCTCTCGGTGTCGTCTGCGGTGTCTTGGGAAAGTTGGCGACCGACCTCATCCTTCTCGCACAGACCGAGGTTGCCGAGGCGCATGCGCAGCTCGACGGTGGTTCGTCGGCGATGCCGCAGAAGCGCAATCCTACGAACGCAATCCTCACGGTCGCCGCCTCACGGCGGGCGCCGGGGCTGGTCTCAACGCTGCTGACCACCCTGGTCCAGGAGCACGAGCGTGCCGCCGGCAGCTGGCACGCGGAGTGGGCGACGCTCACCGAGCTCCTCGCGATCACGGGCGGTGCGGCTGCGCACAGCCGGGCCGCGCTTGACGGCCTCGTCGTCGATGCGGCGCAGATGCGCAGACATGTCACGGACAACGACGGCCTCATGACCGAGGCTGTCGCGCGGCTACTGGGTCGCTCGATGGGAAGCGACGAGGCCCACGAGCTGGTACGAACGTGCACGACGACGGCCGACGCGCGACACATACCGCTGCGCACAGCTCTTCTCGAGGACGCGCGTGTGAACACGGCCATCTCCGCAGCAGACCTGGACGCGGCGCTGGACCCGCACAGGTATCTCGGCGGCGTGAGCGAGATGATCGATGCCGCCCTCCGCGCGCATCGCCATGCTGACGCGGCCCGGGACGCAGGGTGACGCCGCTGGAGATCGCGTCTAGGTGCGACGGTCCGATGACTGCGCCGGTCGTGGTGCTGGGCAACTCCCTTGGCACGACGACAGCGATGTGGACGCCGCAACTCGAGCCGCTTGGTGCGCAGCTGCGCCTAGTGAGGTGGGATCTTCCTGGGCATGGCGCCTCGCAGGGTCGGTGCAGTCGCCTCACCATCGACACCATTGGCGACGCCGTCATCGCGGTGCTCGACGGGCTCGGCGTGGCGCGCGCTGGCATCTGCGGCGTGTCGCTCGGAGGCATGGTCGGGCTCTCCGTCGCGGCTCGATACCCGGATCGAGTCACCCGACTGGCGGTGTGCTGCACGTCGGCGCACCTCGACGCGGCGCAGGCGTGGTACCAACGTGCCGCGACGGTGCGCGCTGACGGCATGACATCGATCGTCGACCGGGTCATGGCGGGGTGGTTCACTCTTGACTTTTTTGAGCGCCGGGCCGATACCGTGGCCGCGATGCGAGACGAGTTCGTCGCCACCGATGTCGAGAGCTACGCGCGCTGCTGCGAGGCGATTGCCACCATGGACCTGCGTCCCGCGCTGCCGCAGGTCCGCTGTCCCACCCTGGTGATCAGCGGAGCCGACGACCGCGCCATTCCCCCTGAGCACGGTGCGGCGATCGCCGCCGCCATCGGCGGTTCGCGTTTCGTCTCCGTCGACCACGCTGCACACCTGGCGACGATCGAGCGCGCCGACGTGACGACGGCGCTGCTGCTGGACCACTTCGTCACGTCGTGAGGAAACCGATGGACAAGGACAACGAGGGCAGGGGAATGCGGGTCCGCCGCGAGGTCCTAGGCGACGACCACGTGGACCGCGCAATCGCTTCGACGGACCAGTTCACAGCGGACTTCCAGGCGTTGATCACCCGCTACGCCTGGGGGGATGTCTGGGCGCGGCCGGGCCTCGACCTACGGACGCGTAGCTGCGTGACCCTGGCTCTCCTGTCCGGTCTCGGCTGTGAGGAGGAGTTCGACATGCATCTCGCCGCGGCGGCACGGAACGGCGTCACACACGACGAGATCCGCGAGGTGCTCCTCCACGTGGCGGTGTATGCGGGGGTTCCCAAGGCCAACCGCGCGTTCGCCATCGCCCAGGCCGCGTTTCGATCTGCGGACACCACGGTGTGAGTGGCAGGGGACAGGAGTGCTCTCAGGGGAGAGTCGACCCGTACATCTCCCCGAGCGGATCGGCGATCAACTCGAGCCGGACCCCGTCGGGGTCGCGGAAGGACATCGAGACCCGGCTCTCTATCTTGTACTCAACCCCGGCGGCGTCGAGTCGAGCCTTGGCCTTCTCCCACTGCTCAGGCGTCACCGAGATGGCGAGGTGGTGGAGCCCACCGAGGACCTCGGCGTAGTCACCGAGTCCTAGGTCGGGGAAGTCGAAGAAGCCGACGATATTGCCGTTGCCGATGTCGAAGAAGAAATGGTTGGAGCCGCGGTAGTCACGGTTCTCGAAGAGTTCGATCAAGGGGAAGCCGAGCAGATCCTGGTAGAAGCGGACAGTCCGCTCAACGTCCGAGGAGAGCAAGGCGACGTGGTGGACGCCGCGGGCTGTGGTGGCGGGGGCGGCTGTCACGCTCGCGCAGGTGGGCACGCCGGATGGGCTCGCGCTCGTCGTCGATGCGCTCGGTGTCAACGGTCATGTGCCGGTC
>CATPCA010000076.1 GCA_955652545.1 Candidatus Dormiibacterota bacterium | reverse complement strand
GGTCGCCGGGTGTGTGTCGACCCGCGGAGGTGAGCTCGTATGGCTCCGCAGCCAACGCGCTCTCACTTGATACGCACGCTATAACAATACGCGACCGCGCCGACCGTGGGCGTACGCTGTCGTCCGTGGACGACATCCGTCTCAGCTACATCGCAGCCGCGGCTGTGGCTCGGGAGGTGATCGCCCGACCCGAGGTCGCCGCCGCCTGGGACGAGCCAAGCGCCCTGCCCAAGCTCACCCTTCGCGGTCTTGCCGGGCACCTGGCCCGCTCGGTGGTCACCGTCAGCGACTACCTCGCCGCTCCGCCCCCCGAAGGCGTCCCCGCGCTGACCGCCGCCGCCTACTTCGCGGTGATGTTTCCTGACGACGACATCGATTCGGATCTCAATGTCGCGGTGCGTACGAGGGGAGAGGAACAGGCGGCCGATGGTCGTGACGCGCTCCTGGAGCGCCTCGACGCGCTCCTGGCCCAGCTGACCGAGCAGCTGCCCCTGGAGCCGGCCGCGCGCACGATGAGGGTCATCGGAGACCGACTGATCCTGCTCGACGAGTACCTGAGAACCCGTCTCGTCGAGCTGGCCCTGCACATCGACGACCTCTGCGTGAGCGTGCACATCGGCACTCCGGACATACCCGGAAGCGAGGTTGCCATTCGCACCCTCGTGGACGTCGCCCGGCTGCACCACGGCGACGCCGCCGTGCTGCGCGCTCTGGGCCGTCGTGAACGTGACGACGATAACGTGCTCCGCGTGTTCTGATCGCGAAATGGATCCACAATCGGAGCCTCGGCCGTAACCGTCCCCGTAAGGAGAGTCGTGGAACCCGCCCATCCCGCCGCGCAGTCTGAAGCGGGCCTCTTGGTGCTGCCGGCCACAGGTCCACTCGACTGGGACACCATTTACAGGCGGAATATCATCTCGATCTATCGGCTCCTCTACTCCAAGGTGGGCAACCGCGCCGACGCCGAGGACCTCACCTCCCAGGTCTTCCTGTCGGCCCTGCCGCACATCCGTCCGGCCAGTTCGCCGGGTGAGGCCCATGCCTACCTGGTCGCGACCACGCGTACCGTTCTCGCCGACCACTGGCGCCGCCGCCTCGGTATCCAGGTGACAGTGATCGACGACAACGTGACTGCAGCCACCACCCCCGACGACAACGACAATGCCGTCGACCCGTTGCCGGGGATCCAGCGGCTGCTCGACATGCTTCCGCCCAACTACCGCCGCATCCTGACGCTGCGATTCCTCGAGCTGCACTCGGTGCGCAGCGCCGCCGCCGCGATGGGTGTCAGCGTCGCCAACGCGCGGGTCCTGCAGCACCGAGCACTCCGACGCGCCGCCGAGCTCGGCAAGGAGATGGAGCTGTGAGCCGGGATAGCCGTCGGATCAACCGCTGGGTCGACGCCCTTCTGCGTGACCGCCGCCCTCGCCGCCTCCGCGGTCGGCAGGAGGATGCAGACGTGCTCCGCGCCGCCATCGAGCTGCGTGCCGCAGCCCCGGGGGCTGGGATGCCCGACCAGCACTTTGTCGATGACCTGCACCGCCGCCTGGCTGTTGAGACCCAGGGTGCCGTCGTCCCCGAACGCGGGATGTCGCGTCGGCGTCTGCTCGTCGGTGGCGGCATGGCGGTCGCCGCTGCAGCCGCGGGCGTGGTCGGCGAAAAGCTCGTCGACGGACGCGGGGGCGCGGGCACGCCCCAGCCGGCGACCGAGCTTGTGGCCGATCACGGCCGATGGATCGCGGTGGCCACGCTGGACTCGGTGCCCTCAGGAACGGCGGTGCGGTTCAGCACGGGCGCCATCGAGGGCCTGGTCGTCAATCGGGGCGGCGTCATCGAAGCGCTGTCGGCGAGTTGCACACACCTCGGTTGCATCGTCACATTCAACCGGGAGGCGGGACGCCTCGACTGCCCCTGCCACAACACGTCCTTCGGGCTCGACGGCTCGGTCCTGTTCCAGGGCTACGCCCTGCCCCTGCCGCCACTTCCCCGGGTGCCGTCGCGGGTGCGCGACGGCAACGTCGAGGTGCTCGCCGTCTAGCCAACTGGACCTTCTCCACTGACGCCAGGTTATCGGCTCGCGTCAGCGCGGCAGCCGCTGGTCATGGACCGAGCGGCCGCCGTCAGCTGCCGCTGACCACTTCAGCGACGAGGTCGAGGGCATTCCGCCACGCGCGGTCGTCGATGACCAGCGGCGGCAGCAGGCGGATGACGGTGCGCCCCGCAGCCAGCACCAGCACGCCGCGCGCCTGCAACTCGATGACCAGCGGCGTCACCGGCACGCGGAGCTCGACGCCGATCATCAGGCCGCGACCACGCACGGCGCGCACCGCCGATGGGACGGCGCCCAACCGTTCGATGGCCAAACGTCCCAACGCGGCGACGCGGGCGTGCAGCGCCGTGTCGGCGAGCAACCTTAGCGTTGCCGCCCCCGAGGCACACACCAGCGGGCTGCCGGCGAACGTGCTGCCGTGGCCACCGCGCGGCATGCGCTCGGCGACAGCCTCGGTGCACACCGTCACGGCCATGGGCAGCCCGTTGGCGATGCCCTTGCCGAGGCAGAGCACGTCGGGCACCACTCCGTCATGGCCGCAGGCCAGCACCTCCCCGGTGCGGAAGCCGGTCTGCACCTCGTCGGCGACGAGCAGCGCGCCCACCGCCGAGCAGCGCTCACGC
>CATPCA010000075.1 GCA_955652545.1 Candidatus Dormiibacterota bacterium | reverse complement strand
CGTGTACAGCGCGGCGATCAGGCCGAAGATGGCACCGAACCCGTAGAGAACGGTGAAGGCGATGGTCGACCCACGTTCCACCCAGATTGGACGACCTCCTGGCAAATCCCTCACCGCCTGGGCCAGCGCCCGATGCGCAATCGCGACGACGCCGCCGACCACGACCAACGTGAGACCCAACACCAGGTCCTGCGTCCGCTGCGGGGTGAAGTCGAACTGAGGGATTTGCGGATTGCACGCGTTCGCGGGCGCCCCGGCCGGGCAAGGTCCCGAGACCGCCCCCGAAAAGCCTGCCAGCGCATATGAGTATTTGATGTCCCAGAACCCAAAGGCTGCCTTCACCAAGAGCACGCCGCCACACAGCGCCGCCGTCGCGGTGACGATGACCATGAGATGTGAGTAGAAGGCCGTGGCGCTGGCCAGGGTGAACGGCTCCGCCGCGCGCTGCCGCAACCCCACGATGATCCACATGATCAGGCCGGCGACAGCCGCCGGGACCAGGACTGCTAGGACAACCACCGGAGCATCCTCCTCGCGGCACAACGCCGCCACGGTGGCCGCAGTCTACGTCGGTACGGGCGTGAGCGCCCGCCGTTGGTCAGCCGGTGTGCTGCTGCTGCTGCATGTTCAACTGCTGCTGCAGCAGCTGACGACGATCGGGGAACAGCTGCGCCAGGCGCGGCGGCAGCGGCACACCCATGTCGAACAGCCTGTCGATGATCTTCGGGCGGATGCCGGTGGGGTTGAACTCACCGATGATCTTGCCGGTCGCGGGATCGGCGCCCTTGGACTCGAACTTGAAGATCTCCTGCATGGTGACCGTGTCGCCCTCCATGCCGATGACCTCAGTGACCGAGGTGACCTTGCGCGAACCGTCCTTGAGCCGGCTCAGCTGGATGACGAGGTTGACCGCGCCGGAGATCTGCTGGCGAATCGCCTTGACCGGCAGGTCCATGCCGGCCATCAGCACCAGCGTTTCGAGGCGCGACAGCGACTCGCGCGGGCTGTTGGCGTGGATGGTGGTCAACGAGCCGTCATGGCCTGTGTTCATGGCCTGGAGCATGTCCAGCGCCTCGCCGCCGCGGCACTCGCCGACGACGATGCGATCAGGTCGCATGCGCAGGGAGTTGGCAACCAGGTCGCGGATGGTGATGCGACCGTCGCCGTTGACGTCGGACGGGCGCGACTCCATGCGACAGACGTGCTCCTGGTGGAGCTGCAGCTCAGCCGCGTCCTCGATGGTGACGATGCGCTCGTCGATCGGGATGAAGCTCGAGCAAACGTTGAGCAGGGTTGTCTTACCGGTGCCAGTCCCGCCGCTGACCACGATGTTGGCTCGGGCGAGGACGCACGCCTGGACAAATGCCGCGCTCTCCACCGTCAGGGTGCCGAACCCGATCAGGTCGTTGACCTGGTAGGGATCCTTGCTGAACTTACGGATGGTGAGGATGGGGCCGTCCAGCGCCACCGGTGCGATGGCGGCGTTGACACGCGAGCCGTCCAGCAGGCGGGCGTCACACAACGGTGAGCGCTGGTCGATGCGCCGCCCCACCGACGAGACGATGGTGTCGATGACGCGCAGGAGATGCTCCTCGCTGTCGAAGCGGATGTCGGTCAGCAGGATCTTGCCCTTGCGCTCCACGTAGACCATCTCAGGTCCGTTGACCATGATCTCGGTGAGACTGTCGTCGTCGATGAGAGGACGCAGCGGTCCGAGCGCCTCGAGATAGCGTGGGTCGATCCCCTTGGCGGCTGTTGCAGTACTCACGCTGTGGCGACTCCTTGATACCGGGACGGGACGACGAGTTGCGTCCTGGGGGGATTCTCTCCCGTGGCAAGCCGATCGCCACTCATAGAAACCGCTTCGCGACATGATCTTTTCCGGCCGCGTTCGGGACCTGCGCTTGCCGGAGCGTACGATGGCCTCTCACAGCCCACCCTGGAGAGCGATTGATGCCGACCGATGCGCCCGCCGGCACTCCGCCCGAGGGCGGTGCACCGGAGCCGGCGGACGACCCCCTGGTTTTCGCCGCTCACAGTCTCGGTCGTGATCGGTCCGTGCCGCCACCCCACCCGGACGAGGACGCCGGCTTCGCCACGGCGCCGCGGCCGGCTGAGGTGGCACCGGCGACGCCGGCCCCCGCACTGGTCCCGCTTGCGCCTGCTCCGGCCGGCACGCCCGCTCGTCACGGCTTCCTGATCCGCGACCTCGTCGACACCGCCGCCCCCCGGGCCCCGGTCGACGCGCTCGTGGTCAACGACTCACCGCCCCGTCCTGCGCCGAGCGCAATCGTGCCCCAGGCGGGTTTTCGCATCCATTCGTCCCCGGCGACGCCGGGGGCTGGCGGCGGCGAGGCTCCGCTGCCGTGGACCGTTCGCCATCCCGGGCCGAGGGCGCCCGGCTCACCCGGGGGCTGGACAGCTCGGGAGGGTCTGCAGGCCGAGCGCTCTGCCAAGGACATGATGCGGCGACTGCGCGAGGATGCGGTGGATGTCAGCTGGAACGCCGCGTGGATCGCGGTGAAGTCCGCCGATCCACGCCAGTTCAAGCGGCGGGCCCGATAGGTCCGCTCAGCGTCGCTTGCCGCCGGGCGTGCGGCCCTGCATGCTGGCGTAGACAGCATCGAGGGTGGGTCGCTCGCCGGTTCGCAGGATCTCGACAACAACGTCGGGGTCGATCCCGCCCGGCGCCGCGAGTGCGGCAGCTCGGGCCGCGTCCTCGGCGGCGGCCTGCGCGATGTGCAGGCGGTCCCTGAGTCGCTCGATGCGCGCCAGCAACGCGGCGCAGAGCAGCGCGAGGACGACGGCCAATGTCCCGAGCACGATTGCCGGCTGGTTGCGGAGGGTGTCGAGGAAGTGCGACACGTCAGCCCTGGGGCTCAGACTCCGCAGAGCACTTCGGCGGCGCGGAAGTGCATCTCCCGGGCCATCGCCCGGATGACCGCGTTCTCATGCCCGGGGATGTCCAGTGAGGCGATCGCCTGGATGGCGGCGACGAAGTCGTCGACGCCAGGCCGAGCGGCGAGGATGGCGTCGGCCACCGGGGCGGCGTCCTCCTTGCCGAGCCATGTGCCGGCGATGCCGATCAACTCGTCACGCAGCGCGTCGATGTCCACGTCGACGCGCGTCGGCACGAACTCGGTGAAGTCGGAGGTCGTGCGCTTCGGAGCCGGCGCCTCGTCCACCTTGGGAAGGCTGAACACCGCGGGCTGCCGGGCGACGCGGGCGTCTCTCACCGGGGCGGAGCCGTTGCCCGCGGCGTGCGTCACGAGCGGGAAGGTGGTCCCGCCGATCTCGGGGTCCTGGTCGGTGGTGACGTCCGCGCCCAGGAGGGTGACCTGCGCATCGGGCGCGCGCAGCAACCGACCGAATGCGGCCTTGGTGCTGACCGGCGCCTGCTTGCTTGCGGTGTACACCGCCACCAACGCCCCCTCCGTGAACAGGGCGACCCCGGGGTCCGCCGATTCGGCTACGAGCAGGGCACAGGAGGATCCGGCCGCCCGGACACCTGCAATGAAGTTCTCCACGTTGACCGACCGGCCGGGCACGGCAGCGCAGAGCCGGGGTGCCTGCCAGAGAATCGGCGTCGCCGCGACCAGGCGTGGGTCGTCGACGCTGTGCGCGGCCACGTTGCCCTCGCGTGCGCCGAACACCGCGCGGGCGGCGTCGACACCGACCAACCAGGCGGCGTCGTCCACCCAGACGGCGTCGACGACCGCGCCGTCGGCAACGAGCACGGCGCCGCGAGCGTCAGCCGCGGTGAGCACGACGAGGCAGGTGGGCAGGTGGGGCACGGCTTTGTCGAGGCCCTCGATGTTGCCCGCGTCGTCCGAGAACAGCGCCTTGCCGAGCGGCAGCAACGGGAAGCCGGGGAGGTCGAACGGAGCGGCGGGGAAGGTGTCGGCGGCGGCCGCCGGGGACGGCAGGTCAGCAGCGGCGGCCGATGCTGTCGGCTTCCGCTTCGCGGCGACCTTCGACTTGCCGGCAGCGCGGCCGTCGGCCTTGGCGGGATGGCGGCGGAACAGGAACATCAACTCCTCGCTGGTGCAGCGAAGGGTATCGCCGGTGACCTCGGTGCGCCGCCACGGCGCGACGCGGAAGGTCTCGGGCAGCTCCTGGACGAGCGCGCTGAGGGCGTCGTTGCCGACCAGCTTGCGGCCGTCGGCGCGCTCGAGCTCGGCATGGTTGGCCTGGCCGAAGACGAAGAAGAGGCTGGCTCGCGTCCCCTTCCACTCGACATCGAGGGCGCCGGTGCGCTCACGGTCACCCGCGGCCGAGAGGGCGCGCAGCATCGTGGCCTGGGACGAAGTTGCCATGAAATCGATTGTCGGGCCGCCGTCATCACGCCAGCGTCACCGGGAAGTGGCGTGGTAACGACGGTTTGGCGCGTGTGGCGTCCGATCGCGCCGGATCGGTGACCCCGGACGGCCCCGTTACCTGCGTGTGACCCCTCGTCCGACGGTTGGTCCGGATGGTGGGGTCGATAATCTCCCTCATGAACGCACCAAACGCGGCGACCGACTCGTCCGGCTCCAGCCTCATGCCGGAGAGACGCGCCCGGCTGGTGCGTGACCGCAGCCTCCTCGATCGGTTCGGCCTTCGCCCGGGCGAGATGTACCGGGTGGCCTATGTGGCCGGCGGGGCCGAGGCCCGGCGCGTCAGCCGCAGCCTCGTGGTGTTCGACGGCGTCAGCCAGCGGCGGCGCTGGGACGGCGAGGTGGCCACGTGCCTCGACTTCGTGCTCCCCCAGGGCCGCGCGCTCTCGCTGCTTGGCAACCAGCTCGTCGACGTGCGCCCCGCGGAGCTCAATGAGCGCGGTCAATGGGTGTTGCTGGCCCAGGCGGCCGGTGAACGACGGCGCCGCGCCTCGCGCCGCAACGTTTCGCGGTTGGGCGCCTGACGGGCTACTGCCCGACCGCTTCGTCGATGGGGGAATCGGTGTCATCGTGCGCACGCGAGAGGCGATCGGTGAGGCCGCGGCGCTCGAACCGGTAGCCGATGCCCGGCACCGCGTGGATGTACGTGGGTCGCGGACCCTCCGGCTCGATCTTGCGACGCAGCCGGTAGACGTGGGCGTCGACGCTTCGGAGGTCGAGGTCAGCACCCTGCCCCCACACCTTCTGGATCATCTCCGTCCGGGAGATCACCCGCCCGGGTGAAGCGGACAGGAGAGCGAGCAGGTCGAACTCGGTGGGCGTGAGCGTCACGGGCAGGCCGTCGCGGAGCACCTCGTGGCGGCCCACGTCGACGATCAGGCCGGGGAACTTGAGGCGGCCGGGACGCACCTGCGCCTGGCTGGTGCGCTGGCGGCGCAGCTTGGCGTTGATGCGGGCGGCGAGCTCGCGGATCTCGAACGGCTTGGTGACGTAGTCATCGGCGCCGATCTCGAGGCCGACCACGATGTCGACGGGGTCGGAGCTGGCCGACACCATGACGATCGGGATCTCGATCCCGGCGGCGCGGATGCGCCGGCAGACGTCGAAGCCGGTCAGGCCGGGGAGGTTGAGGTCGAGGACGATCAGGTCGACGTCGTTCTGCTCGGCGAGGCGCAGGCCGTCGGTGCCGTCGTCGGCGAACTGGATGCCGAAGCCATGCTGGTTGCCGAGCACCGCGAGGATGTCGTGCATCGACGGGTCGTCGTCGATCACCAGGACCGTGGCCTCATGTCCCGTCGGCCGCCCGGGCGACGAGGTCGGGCCGAGCACGGGCTCGGTGTAGCTCTTCATGGACACGCGGCACCTCGAGCGGGGGGATGAGTGCCGGCAACGTAGCACGCGTTTGCACCTATTCCCGGGGCGGTTACCCGAGTGTTGCCGACAGTCACGGCAATGGAACTACCGTTTCCTAGTTCGCGGAAGGGATCGGTCACGACGCGGGTTCCTCGAGCGGCACCGCGATGAAGAAGGAGTTGCCCCGGGCGGCGTGGTTGTCGAGCCAGATCCGGCCACCCATCCGCTCCACCAGCTGGCGAGCCAGATAGAGGCCGACGCCGAAGCCGCCGCGCTGGCGCAGCAGTGGGTTCTCCACCTGGTAGAACGAGGCGAAGACTCGCTCGACCTCGGCGTCGGGGATGCGCCGGCCGTTGTCGCGCACCTCGATGTGCGCCTTGTTGACGACACGCAGCGCGGTGATCTCCACGGGATCGTTGTCGGGTGCGAATTTCAGGGCGTTGTCGATGAGGCAGGCGAGGACGAGCACGAGGCGCTCCTCGTCGACGAAGAGGCTGCCGAGGTTCTCGTCGATGTGTACGAGGAAGCGGCCGCGGTCGGCCACCTCGACGAAACGTGAGACCACCTGGCGGAGCACCGCGGTGAAGTCGACCGTGGTGGGACGCAACCGGATCTCACCCGACTCGAGCTGGGCGATGCACAACAGGTTGTCGGTGAGACGGCCGAGATGCTCTGTCTCCGTGCGCAGCTCGTGGAACCCCTCCTGGCGCGCCTGCGGCGGCAGATGGTCGCCGGCGTCCTGCATCAGCGCCAGCCACGCCTTGATCTTGGTGAGCGGGGTGCGCAGCTCGTGGGAGGCGAGCATCATGAACTCGCTCTTGATGCGGTCGACCTCGCGCAGCTCGGCGAAGACGGCGTGCTCCAGCTCAGCGGTATGGGCCATCTGCTGGGCACGGGCCGTCACCATCTCGCGGGCGAGCAGCGCGCTCGCGAGGGAGACGACGAAGAAGAGGAAGAGGCGCGACACGACCACGTTGACCAGCTCGTGGTCGATCGGCCCCGAGACCGCCAGCCCGACTCCAACGTAGAGCGCGCTGATGGTGATCGCGCACAGCAGGCTGCCGAAGACGCCGAAGCGCAGGCTGCTGAGCCCGATGAGCACGTAGAACACCACGGCGAGGTTGCTGGTGAAGCCGCCGGTGAGGTACACGAGGGCGCTGGCAACGGCCAGGTCCATCGTCAGCATGGCGAGCTGGGTGTTGCGTCCGGGAAGGTGGTGGATGAGCAGCGCCAGCGTCGCGCTCAGGTTGAACAGGCACCACCCGCCGAGGATCAGGTTGACGGCGCTGGTCGTTGAGGTGTGCGGCTGACCCGGGAAGTTGTTGGTCACCCCGGCGTACACCAGCACCGCCCAGCGGGCCAGCTCGATGACCCGCTCCACGCCGGCGCGCCGATCGCGGTCGAACTGGGCAGGATGCGAGGCGAACGGCTTGCGCGAGACCTCCAGCCCCGCCGCCGCCGGGGCTGCCGGCATGCGCTGGGTCAACTGCTGGGTCACAGCCGCGTCCAGCCCGCGACCGCGCAGGACGCGCAATCAGTCGCAGACCGCGTGCTCACGCGACCAGCCTACCGACCCATTCCGGCGGCGGCGACAAGGACCGGTAACGAATACCCCGGTGACGCTGTAACAGGAATCGCCGCAGTCGTCAGGTCACGAGCACGGCGGCGCCGCGCTCAGCTCGGCGACGCTGCCGTCGCCGCCCCCGGCGGACATGACGACACTCGCCGAGACGGGGTCGCGGCAGTCGACCGACCAGCCCAGCGTGAGCAGGGCCGCCACCTCCTGGCCGCCGGCGGGGAGGATGGCATCACGGATGCCGGCGTCGCCGATGACCTGGGCCCAGTCGGGCCGGAGGTCGTGGATGTCGAGGTACTGCCGCAGGGCCGCATCCCCGAAGACTGCGGTCTCGTCGTAGAGGTAGACGACCCGTCCCACCGGGAAACGGCCGGCCAGGTACCCGGTCCAGGTGTCGATTGAGTAGATGCGATGGCCGGCGAGGTGCACGGCGGCGTAATCGGCGGCGGCCCTGGGCTCGTGGGAGGACTCGTAGCTCGCCGCCGCGCTCGCGGTCAGCTGCGGGGCGACGGCGGCGGCGGTGCCGGCGGCGACCACTGCCACCAGCGCCGAGGCGAACCACCGGGGTGGCCGTCGCCAGCGCTTGCCCGCCGGCGGCCACAGCGGGATGCGGGGGAGCCTCGAGCGCTGCGCCGACCACGCATCCGCGCCGTACATCGCCAGCTGAGGAGCCGCGACCAGGGCGAACAGCGAGACGTTGCGCTGCGCCTGCAGGCACGCGGCGAACACGGCGCCGGCGAGCACGAGGTCGAAGAGGTCGCGGCGCCGGCTGAGCGTCCAGGCCACGACGAGCAGGGCTGACTCGACCTCGAAGAGACGCAGCCAGGTGCCGTGGAAGTCCGGCGACTGCCACTCGGTGACCACCCCGGTCAGGGTCGGGTTGGTGAACGTGGTGCCCACGTACGACCACAGGCCGGGGCCGGCGGGGTTGACCAGCGTTGCCAGGGCGCCGGCGGCGATGGCCGCGCCGAGGAGCAGCCGCGGCCGGCGGCCGGCGGTGCGCACCGCCAGCATGGCCACGACGGCGATGCCCAGCCCGATGACGAACCCGGCGTGGAGGTTGGCCCACACCAGGAACAGCGGGGGCAGCACCTGCAGGACGCGCGTCGAGCCGCTGCGCCAGCGCATCACCACGTAGAGCACCACGGCGGCGCCGAAGAGGCTGATCACCTGGCCGCGCACGCCCACCAGTTGCGCTGCGACCAGCGCGCTGAGGATGAGCGCGGCGGCCATCCACGGCCCGGCGGGGCGCCGGTGCGGTGGGATCGACAGCACCGCGATGAGCAGCGCGGACGACGCCACCACGCCCATCACCAGAGACGCCAGGGCCGCCCCACCGAGGTCGACGACGCGGGCGAGGCCGACCTCGTACAGCCACTGCTGACCGACCCACGGGTTGGCCGCATGCAGGAAGCTGAACGGCTCAACAGCGGGAATGCCGTGGGCGACGATGTAGTGGCCCATGGCGAGGTGCCACCAGACGTCGCTGTCGCGGAAGGGCTGCACGGTGAGCACCAGGCTCAGCATCGCCGCGCCGATCACCCAGCCGTTGCGCCGCACGGTTCTCACCCGGGTGCCTGCTGGAGTTGCGCCGGTGGCGTCTGCACCAGCGCCGTGCAGGTGTCGCCGGGTGTGGTGTACGACGGTTGTGGCGGCAGGTGCAGGCCGGCGACGCGGTCGCGGGGTGCGAAGGCGACATTGTGCGGATCGGAATACACCTGCACCCAGTCCGAGGCGTGCGCGATGACATTGCTGAGCGGCGCGTTGGTATCGAAGAGGACGATGTCCGTACCGGCGTTGCGCAGGATGGTGTCCCATTGCGGCGTGACCGACTCGACGTCGCCGTACGTGTACAGCAGGGCATCGCCCATCAGCGCCGCGTCACCGAACACGAAGACACGGTCGCCCTGGGCGGAGAGGCGGTACGCCAGGTAGCCTCCCTCGCCGTACTGGTTGAAGATGCGCAGCGGTTGCGGGTCGGCGGCGAGCCACCGTGCCGCGCACACCGGGAAGTCCTGCGCGTAGAACAGCGAATCCTCACGGGTGCGCATCGACGGCAGCAACCTCGCGCTGAGGTAGACCAGCAGGAGGGCACCGCAGAGCAGCACCCAACTGACCACGCGGATCGGGACCGGCGGCAGCGCTGTCCGGCGTCGTGGACGGGCGCGCAGCCGCGCAACCAGGATGTCGGCCTGGTTGATCCACACCGGCGTGGACGCCGCGACGAAGAGCGCGATGTGCCGGACCGATTGCAGTGACAGCGCCACTGTGACGAGCACCAGCGCGGCATCGCGCAACCGGATGCTGCGATTGACCACGATCAGTGCCACCAAGCTGAGCAGCATCAGACCGAAGAAGCGCACCGACCAGTCATGAAAGTCCGGTGAATGCCACTCCAGGATGAGCGACTGCTGTGCCGCCGAACCCTGCGTCGCAAACGGGTAGAGGATGATCGACGGACCGTTGAGGTTGATCGCCGAGACGACCAGGCACCCCGCCACCAGGAGCGCCAGGCCGTGCACGCGCACCATCGGCGCGCGGCCCTGCAGGTGGAGCAGGTGGGCGGCAACCTCGGCGACGAGCACTACAGTCATGAACCCGAGTCCGATGAGGAAGCCGGAATGCAGGTTGCTCCAGACGAGGAAGATGGGCAGCAGCAGCAGCACCGCCCGGCCGCCCCAGCGCAGGTATCGCTCGGTGAGCAGCAGCGTCAGGCACGCCAGCGCGAAGGTGATCATCTGCGCGCGGGGACCCCAGATCGGGTAGCCGGCGATCACCGCGAGCACCATGCCGCCTCCCAGCACGAAGGGGCCGGGACGGTCCAACCGAGCGCGCATGAAGATGCAGAGCACGCCGAGCCAGGTGACCACGCTGAGCACCGCGACGATCGCCGCCAGTCCGGCCCAGCGGTACAGCCCAGCGAAGAGAACCTCGGTGAGCCACTCGTGCATCGTCCAGGCGTGGCTGCTGACCGTGTAGGTGAATGGGTCGGTGTGGAGCAGGCCGCCCGTCTGCAGGATCAGCTGTCCGCTGCGGAGGTGCCACCAGAAGTCCGGATCGCGGATGGCGTTGGTCACCGGGAACGCGGTGGCGATGATGACGGCGCTGAGGAACAGGCCGCCCGGGGAGGTCAGCCGGTCAATGAACGACTGGCGGGCCCCGTCGGCGTGATGTGGAGGGGTGGAGGGGGGCGCGGCCACCGGCGCCGTGCTGATCACGTCGCGGGCCATTGTCCCCCGCAATCGTGACGCGTGACCTCTCGTCACGGTCACGCGCGATCAACGGATTCGTTCTGGCGCAGGCTACGCGGAGGTGACGGCGTGGTCGCCGAGCGCGGCGCGGAGCGCGCTGTTGAGCGCCTCCGCGTCGAACGGCTTGCTCATGAACGTGATGCCGCCGAGGCCGATGACGGCTTCGATCTCGTCGTCGAAGTTCCGCGCGGTGAGCAGGATCACCGGGATCGCCGCCAGGCGCTGCGCCTCACGGATGGCGCGGCAGAGGGAGAGCCCGGAGAGCCGCGGCATCATCACGTCGGCGACGACGACGTCCGGGGTCCACTCCTCGAGCACGGCGAGCGCTTCAACGCCGTCCTCAGCGGTGCGCGCTGCGTAACCGTCGAGGGTGAGGCGCATCTCCAACAGGCGGCGCAATGACGCGTCGTCCTCGACGATGAGGATGCGGGCCGCGTCTGTTTTCGAGAGCGGACCCATAGCAGCTGGCTCCTTGTGAACTGACCCGTCGGTTATAGGTCTGCCCGGGGCTGCATCGGTGCTGCGCAACCACCCTGTGACCCGCTTTCGACGGGTCCCGCACCGAGCGCGGCCGCGGCGTTCGCGACCGCTGAATCGTGACCGGGATGTCGACTGGTCGCCGGTATCATGGCCGCATGATTCCCGGCCCCCGTTTGCGCGCGTCGTGACCGTGCAGGGGCAGGCGCCGGCGGTCAACCCGTCCGCCCTGTCGGGGGTGCGTTTCCTGCTGACCCAGCGCATCGAGGACCTCGAGCAGGCAGCCGCCCGGCTCGACGCGCGGCTCGCCGACACCGCCGACGCGCGCGAGGAGTTGCGACACCGCACCGAGGAGAGCGAGAAGCGCTGGCGCGGCCTGCTCGACAACCTCCACGGCCTCGACCCGGATGAGCTCGACAACGGCTTCCGCAGCCTGGCCCGCTTCCGCGCCGACCTCGCCGCGGTCGACGAGCGCTTCCGCGACGTCAGCGCCCGGCTCATCGACCTGCGCGGCGAGCAGGAGGTGCTCCGCTCGGTGTATCGGAGCCTCGACGACCTGGCCGCCGCCGCCACGCCGCCCCCCGACAACTCACGGGTGCGCAATGCCTCGCGCCAGGTCTTCCAGATCATCGAGGAGGAGCGCATGCGGATCGCCCGCGACATGCACGACGGGCCGGCCCAGTCGATGGCCAACCTCGTCCTGCAGGCGGAGATCCTCGAGCGGCTCATCCAGCGCGACCCGGCGCAGGTGGTCCAGGAGCTGGCCGACTTCAAGGATGGGGTCCGCGCCGTGCTCGAGGACACCCGCCGGCTGATCTTCGACCTCCGGCCGATGACCCTCGACGACCTCGGGCTGGTGCCGACCCTGCGCAAGTTCGTCAAGGACTACGGCGACAAGGCCAAGCTCAACGCGCAGCTGCGGGTGATGGGGGAGGAGGTGCGCCTCCCCGGCTCCTACGAGCCGTCGATCTTCCGGATCATCCAGGAGGCGCTCAACAACGCGCGCAAACACGCCAAAGCGCGCAACGTCGAGGTGCTCATCAACTTCCAGGAAGACACCATCACCGCGGTGGTGCGCGACGACGGCGTGGGCATGGACGTGGCCGCCATCGAGGGAACGATCGACGGCAACAAGCACCTCGGCCTGATCTCGATGCGCGAGCGTGCCGAGCTGGAGAAGGGCACCCTGGAGATCCGTTCCGAATTGGGCAAGGGCACCGAGGTGAGGGCCGGGCTGCCACTGTGACCAGCTGCTCCGACCCGCAAGGGGAAGGGTGCGGGACAATACGGGGATGAGGTTTCGGGTCCTCGCCTGCGATTACGACGGCACGATCGCATCGCAGGGCATCCTCGACGCCGATACGGTGGACTCATTACGCAGGCTGCGCGAGAGCGGCCGCCGCGCCGTGCTCGTGACCGGCCGAATCCTCGACGAGCTCCTCGACATCTGCGATGACGTCGACGTCTTCGACCTCGCCGTCGTCGAGAACGGGGCGCTCATCTACAACCCGGCGACCGGCAAGCAGCGGCTGCTGGCCCCCACCCTGCCGCGCCGCTTCGTCGCAGCCCTCCAGGCCCAGGCGGTGACCCCCCTCTCGGTCGGCCGCGCCATCCTCTCGACCTGGGAGCCCTTCGAGTCGGTGGTGGTTCACACCATCCACGAGATGGAACTCGACCTCCAGATCGTGTTCAACAAGCATTCCGTGATGGTGCTGCCGGCGAGCGGCAACAAGGCAACCGGCCTGACCGCCGCCCTCGAGGTCCTCGGCGAGACCGCCGAGGCGACGGTG
>CATPCA010000074.1 GCA_955652545.1 Candidatus Dormiibacterota bacterium | reverse complement strand
GGTCATGAAGCTGGTGATCACCAGGAGCAGACCGGTGACCGCGAAGTAGACCTGGTGGCTGTGGCTCAGCGGCAGGCGCAACCCGGAGCCGACGTAGTCGATGATGAGCCCCACCGCGAGGCCGATACCGACGATGAACATCGCGGCGGCGATGAGCATCGTCCGTGTGTAGCGGAACACGGACAGCCAGCGACGCGTCGCCCCGCCCGTGTAATCGTGCAGCACTTGGACGATGCATCCCATGTAAAAGCTCTGCAGACCGAGGACTGTCATGGTCAGCCCGAACAGCATCCAGTACAGCGACAGCACCAGCGGGCCGATGGTGATCGGCCCGAACGTGAGGGGAACGACGATGAGCAGGCCGAGCGCGGTGAGCAGCAGGCCGGGCTTCAGCAGGAAGAAGTCGGCGCCGTAGATGAACATGGCACGCAGATTGATCCACGCTGCCTGGAAAGGCGAGAACCAGCCGAGACGCTTGTGATGGCTGACGCGGCCCTGGCGATCCTTGAGGAAGGACACCGGGACCTCGGTGGTGCGCAGGCGCATGTGGACCGACTTGAGGACCATCTCTGACGCGTACTCCCAGGACTGCGACTGTAGGTGCATGCGCTCCAGCGCGTCGCGGGTGATGCCACGCATGCCGCAGTGGATGTCCGAGAAGCGACTGCCAAACAACGTGTTGAGGATCAGCGTGGTGATGGGGGTGCCGAAATACCGGTGCAGGGCCGGCATCGAGCCCTTCTCGATGGCGCCCTTCCAGCGCGATCCCATGACGAACTCGAAGCCCTGGTCGAAGCGTGCGGTGAAGGGCGAGAGCTGGCGGAAGTCGTAGGTGCAGTCGGCGTCGCCCATGATCACCCAGCGTCCGCGGATGAAGGGAAGCGCGTCGATGTATGCCCGGCCCAGCCCACGCTGCGGGACGCGGAGCACGCGCGCGCCGGCAGCGACCGCAAGCTCCGGCGTCCGGTCGGTCGAGCTGTCGACAATGAGGACCTCGCCGGCGACGCCGGCGTCCTCGAGGCCGGCGCGGCACCACGCGACGAAGTCACTGACAGTGATCTCCTCGTTCATCGCCGGAATGACGATCGTGAGCATCGGGTCGGCGACGTCGTCTGCCGGGACGAGGAGGCTCACCGACGTCCGTTCCGGCCGCCCTGCTGCGTCGGCGCCCGACAGGTGAACCACGTTGACGTCGTCGAGAGCCGAGGCGAGTGGGGGCGATCCGGGCAAAGACGAGCCTCCCTCAGGTGATCCGGGCAACGGGGGGGCGTTGTAGCAGGGTCCACCCTTGGCCGGAGGAATGGTAATACTGTAGCGGCCTACGGACGGACATCGCTTTTGTCCGCCGGCAGTCCGCGCCCTGTCCGTAGCGTGAGCGCATGCACCTCGTCGAAGCGTGCCCAGTGCCGACACCGGCGGACTCGGAGCGGTTGCTCGCCGATCTGTGGCAGCTCACAGCGGGGCGCGGGCTCGGCCTCTTTCTGCTCGGGCTCGGCGACCGGGTGATGCTCGGCGTGCAGTCCCCGCACGCCGGCGTCGAGCAGGCCGCAGCCTCGCTCATCGCCGACCAGTGCGGCGGCGCCGTCGAAGCGGGCTGGATGGTGCCGGAGATGGTCGACATGGCCGTCGAGGTCGCCGCGGTCAACCTGGTGCCGACCAACCGTCACCTGGCACTGGAGAGCCGGACCTTCGGCTGGCAGCGAAGCGATCCTCTACGGGGGACCTATCTCGCACTGGCCAATCCCCCGGCAGACACACTGACCGGCATCGCCCTCAGCCTGCGGGCGCTACCCGATATGGGGTTCGCTTTGTCGCTCGGCGTGTTCGCGGCAGGCGCGTCGGTAGGCACCGAGGTGGCGCGGATCGCCGCCAGCCTGGGTGGGGTCGGTGTGAGGCTGCGGCGCCCCTTGCTGCAGCGGCGTGCCGCGCGTCGCATGCTGACGGCGACCTTACGGCGCCCGGCGTCGGTCCGTCGTGTCGAGGTGGTTGCCCTCTTCTGGCATCCGCCGTACGGGTCGGACGGCGAACAGCCGCTGACGAGCCGGCCGCCACTGACGCCTGCAGGCTATCTCGGCGCCGGATCAAACCCTTGACGATGCCCGTCTCCCGACCTACCTTGTCCGCCCGGCCAGTCTGCGGTCTGGGTAGGGGTTGAGAGGGTGAGGGGAATGATTGATGGATCGGCGTCGCCTGACCGCCGCCGCTTTCTTCAGCACCGTGATCGTTGTTGTCCTCGGGGTGATGGTCTACCTCCAGCAGGCCGGTAACCAGCAGACGATCAGCGTGTACATCCTCAAACACGCCGTGCTGGCGGGCAGCCCGTACGCCGCCGACGACATCTCCGCAATCACCGTGCGCGCGCAAGAAGGTGACTTCCAGTACGAGCACCGCTCTCCCGCGCAATATGCCGCGCGCTACACGCAGAACCTGCATCCCAACGACATCCTCCGCGACGACGACCTCGTCGATGCCGGTGCGCAGGTGGAGATCGCTCTGACCCTGCAGGCTCCGCCGCCGCTTTCGGCGGGGGACCGCATCGATGTGTTCGCCACGATCGGCGGCGGTCGGCAGGCGCGCATCGGCCAGGGGGTGACGGTCCTGACCGCGTCCGGCGGCGCGCTGACGGTGCTGGTGCCGGTCGACCAGGAGGAGGCGTGGATATCGGTGGCGTCGTCGAGCGTCGCGCTCCATGCCGTTCGCTCGGTGCAGCAGGATCCGTCATCACTCCAACCACTGGCGCCGAACGATGCCGTCAGCAGACTCTGTGGGTCGGCCTGTGCCGGCGGCGTGAGTGGGTCGCCCACGCCGTGAGCACGCTGATCGCCGTCTACACGACACGCGCGGGTCAGACGTCCACGCATTGGGCGGCCTGCCTTGCGTGGACACTCGCGGAACAGCATCGCGTGCTACTGGTTGACTGCGACATGGAGGGCGGAACTCTCGCCGACCTCCTGCTCCTGCGCACAGACGACCGTTCGATCGCCAACTGTTTCGGCGACCGTCCGGCGACACCGTTGGAGCTTGAGGCGCAAGCTGTCGGCCATCCTGAGCGCGAACAGCTCCGCATCGTTCCTGGGCTGTCGCGCAGCTATGGGTACGAGATCGTCGAGTGCCTGGCCAAGCTGGCCGCTGCGCTGGCCGGCATGCGTGACGACGTGGTCGTCGCCGACCTTGGGCATCCGCTCTCGCACCCGGGCCTCCGCTCGCCACGGTCAGCGGCCGAGGCGATCTGCTCGGTCTTTTCACGCGCGTTCGTGGTTATCCGAGATGACCCCGCGCTGCTGTCGAGGAGCATCAGCGTGCTCCAGGCGGCGCGGCCACCCCATGGCGAGCTGATCATCTGCAACCAACGCAGTCGCGCCTACCGCCGCGTCGTTGTCGAGACTCTCGAGCGCAATGTTCCGGGGCTGGCGATTCGCGACGTGTGGCAATGGGACGAGGCGCGCGCCACCAGGATGGGGGAGACCGGCACGCCAACCACGCTCGTCGGCGTCACTGACGACCTCCATCTCGTGCCTGTGCTTGCGTGATGGCGGTGCGGGTCGACGTCGGCGCGGTGAGCTCGGGTCCGCTCCCTCCGACACGCTCGGCAGAGGTTCCCGTCGCCAGGTGGCCACAGATCGCGGCCGAAGAGCGTGAGGTGGCGCAGGCGATCGCCGAGAGGGTGATCGGCGAGCGCGGCGGTGAGCCTGCGTCGGTGCACCACGAGGAGCGCCTGCATGATGACGTTGCGCGGGTGGTGGAGCGCGCCATCGCGTCGCCATCGACGAGCGGGCTCCCGTTGGCGGTGGTCAGCGAGTTGGCCGGCAACCCAGACTATCGCGACATCGCCCGTCGCAACGCAGCGATCCTGGCCTCACACCTCTGGCCGCTGTCGCTCCTCGTCTACGGGGCCGATCTGGAAAATATCACCTGCCTCGGTTACGACCACTGGCTGGTCAGCGTCGTGGGTCGTAAGCTGGCGATCATCGGTGACAGCCCGTTCGCGAGTGATGAGGACTGTCTCGAGTTCTTTCGTCGCGTGGTGCGGCTACGCGGCGTGACCGGTGACCACAGCATCACCGACGCAGCCCCGATCGCGGAGGCCAACGTTGGCAGCGTGATCCGCGTCTGCGTTGCCAAAAGACCAGCGGTCTCCGGCCAGGCGGCGATGGTGGCGGCCATCCGTATCCCGGCGCGCTCGAAGGTCCGCGACCTCGCAGACTACGTTCATTCGGCGGTGATCCCCGAAGGCATCGCGCGGTTTGTCGAGGCATGCGTGGACGCGCGCGTCAACGTGATGATCGCCGGTGGCACCAGCACCGGTAAGACGACTTTGATGCGCGTGCTGTGCGGCCTCGTGCCCGCCAGCGAGCACCTTGTCGTCGTGGAGGACGGGGCTGAGCTGCACCTCGACCAGGACCGCGGCGACGGACAGCCGTGGCATTCGCTGACCTCGGCGGTGTCGACGATCCCATCGATCAGGGCCGAGGCCGACTCCGGACAGCTCACCATGTTCGACCTGGTGCGTCACGCACTGCGCTTTCAACCCGACCGCTTGATCCTGGGTGAGTCGCGCGGCGAGGAGATGGCCGCCGTGTGCAAAGCGCTGATGACCGGCCACGACGGATCGATGACGACCATCCATGCTGAAGACGCCGAGCTGGCGCTGGACCAGGCCGTGCAATACGTGATGGAGAACCGCCGTTTCACCGGCAACGAGAAGATGGCCAAGCGGGTCGTGGAGCACGCCATCCAACTCGTGATCCACCTCGCCAACCAGGACGGTCGGCGCCGGCTGACCGGGATCCTCGCGGTGGAACGAGGCGGCAATCACAAGTGGGTCTACCGGCAGACGGATAGCGGCGGCTGGCGGCGGATGACCGAGCAGGTGGGCAACCTCAACCGGCTCGGGCCCCGGCTGCGGGGCCACTTGCCGGCTGACGAGATCCCGCCGCCGTGATCCTCTCGGCAGCGAGCTTGACGACGCTGCAACTGGGGGGCTTCTTGGTGGTGATCGCCTGCGCTGCCGGCGGCACAGCGGCAATCCTGGATCTCGACATGCGCACCCTCGGCCGCCAACGGCCGCGCTGGCGAGTGCTCGAACGGGAGCGCGATGTCGCCGCCAACCTCGGCTGGCCGTGGCGCCGCTGGGTTGGGATGCGCCTGTCGTTGGTTGCAGCGGGCATCGCGCTCGGGCTTCTGTCACGCATCTGGATCCTGGTGGTGATCGGCGGCTTGCTCGGTGTTTTCGGGTTTCGCTTCGCTTTGGCCGGAACCGCGGCAAACCGTCGCCTGCGCATGGAGCGCGCCTTCCTGGGGCGGCTGCGCGACCTGCGCGATCGCATGGCGGTGGGCAACCAGTCGCTCGACACCGCGCTGCAGGAGATCGGGCGTGACCCCGGCCCTGGACTGGAGTACGTCCTGGCACCGCTGGCGCGCGGCGGCTCGGTCCTCGACAACATCGTCGCCGTGGGGCTGCGGGCGCGCTCGCCGGTCGTGGAATACGCGTGCGCGGTGCTGCTGTGGACGCGCAGCCGCAGCCTGGAGGCACTGATCGAGGCTATCGACGAGCTGCTGCTTCCCGTCGGCAGCGCCCAACTCGCCGTGCAGGAGGAGGCGGCCGTCACGCTGACCCAGCAGCGCGCGGTGACCATTGCGATGTCAGTCCTGATGGTGGTGATGTTCGTCATCGTCATCCGGGTGGACACGTTCCGTGCGTTCTACCAGTCCTTCGCCGGCAACGTGGTGCTGGTCGGAGTGGTCATCCTGTTCGCGCTGCTCGTCAGCCTGCTCGGGCTGATCGTGCAGGTGCGCGACTGGACGCGCTGGGACCTGCGCAGGCTCGCCGAGGAGCAGGAGCGCCTCGGTGCCCAGTAGTCTGTGGCTCTTCGCAGGCGCCGTCATCGTCGTGGTCGGTCTGTGGGCGGCGTTGCTCGGCCGCCTCGGCTATCTCACCTCGTCCGATCTCCGTGCGTGGCGGCGGCTCGCCGCGCTCCGAGGCTACGCGCGCCCGCATACGCGCCTCGAGCGCGCCGCCGGACGCAGTGCCACCGTGCGTCGCGCTCGCGAGGAGCTCGACCTCAGCCGCCTGCTAGCCGAGGCCAATCGCTTGGAAAGCGACGCCGCCTTCCTGGGGCGCACCGCAGTCATCGCGCTGTTCACCTTCACGGTGACGCTGGTTGCTGACACGACGTTCCGGCTGAGCAGCGGCGACTTCGCAGCGCCACCATGGATCGCCGTGCTGCTCGCCCTCGCCGCGGTGCTGGTGAGGTTTGCGCTGGTGCGAGCTGCTGCGCAGCGGCGCCGCGAACGTGCCGATCGCACACTTGGCGACATGATGATGCTTGTCGGGATCCTTACGGATGGACGCGGCCTCCAAGTCGAGGACGCGGTGCGCATCCTCTCTCGGTGCGCCACCACCTCCGACCTGCGCACGCTCGTCGACGGTGGCTGGAGGCGCTTGATCAGCACGCAGCCACGCAGCACCGCCGAGCTCTACCGGTCGATCGGAGAGCAGTTCAGGGTGCCGGCTTTCACCATGGTGGCCGACGCTCTCGCGACAACCAATGTCGGGATCGGCGAACGTGTGACCTACACGCGCGTCGCGCAGGCGGTGTACGAGCACCGGCTCGCGGAAGCGCGGATGCGAGCGGCGCGAGCACGCATCCTGGTGACACTGCCCGTCGCCGGCATGCTGATCCCATTGCTTCTGCTGCTCGGGGCGCCGACTTTCGCGAGTCTGACCACAGGCCTGGGCGGAGGCTGACATGGTACGCACGCGGGTCCTCGCGGCGATGGCCGGCGCGGCCACCCTGGCGTTCGCCATCGGGCTCGGCTGGGCAGACACTGCGCGCAGCCTTGATCTGCTCACCGGGCGGGTTGTCACGCAAGCCACCGTGTTCGCGCTGGTGACGGTGATGTGCTGGCTGGCAGTGGCCGCGACCGCCGGCGCGGTCGTCGCCCACCTGTTTCTGAGCGGGAGTGGGGCGCGACGCTCAGTACGCCGGGGCCCGCTGGCGCTCCTCGCCGGGACGATCCTCCTTGTCCTGGGCATCGCGCACCACATCAGCGGATACGACGTGTGCTGCGCCAACGCCACGACTGCACAACAGGCCGAGCAGCGTGTCCGCTGAGCCCCGCTCGTTCGCGTTCATCTCGCTGCTTCGCGACGACGCCGAGGCCCGCGGGCTGGCGGGTCTGCTCGAAGGATTGGCGCGCCCGGGCGCGTCGGCGGCCTCGCTCTTCCTGGTTCCCGATGTGCGTGGCCTCGACTTCTTCGCGGCGAGCGCCAGCCAGGCTTGGTTGGATCGCTGGTGGGGCGTCAACGTGCCCGTGGACGCGCTACCGGTCTATCTGCTCCAACACGAGAGAGGCCTGGCGGCATGGATGCTCGGACTTGACGGCATCTTCTTCGTTGCGGTGGGCGACTCGGACGCCGGTGGGTATTCGCAGTGGGTTGCCGTCCGCAGCGATGCTGACGGAGCGCCACTGGCGCTCGCCGAGGCTGTCATCGCGCGGTACGGGGTGGCGCCCAACTCGGGGATGGCGACCGCTGCCGACGTCTTCGATGTCCGCGATGTGCGCATGATCGCGCGGCTTCGAGAGGGCGCCGTGGGCGCGAGGTCGATGGCCTCGCCGGGTGCACATGGTGACCGCCCAACAGACGGGAATCGTGAACCAGTGCGGCCGTACAGCGAGCATGGTCTCCCGCCCCTGTTGGATGTCGCCGGCGCAACGTCGACGCGGGCGGCCGCGTTCCCTGCCGAGTCATCACCAGCGGATCCCATTGAGCTTCTTGCCGCAGAGAGCGAGCGCGCGGAGCGCGTGTCGCCGGCGTGGTCGTTCAGCCGCTCAGGGCCACATACAGGCTCGACCACGCGGAAGGACCTCACCGCGGCGGGTCGGCTGCGCAGACGTCTGCCGCTGGTGAGGCCATGGGGCCGCGGCGCCGGGGTCTCCGACGCTGAGCTGGCCGCCCTGCTGCTCAACCGCGCGCCACGCATCGTGGTCGTCGGTTCCCGGAAGGGTGGGGTCGGCAAGACCAGTCATGCCGCCGGGATGGCGATCAGTGGGGGTGCGGTGCTCGACTCCGTCGGCCACATCGCAGCGATCGTCGACGCCAACGTCGCCAACCCTGATGCGTGGGGCCAGCTCAACCTTCCAAAGCACGCCGCCACGGTGCGCGATGTCGTCGCATCGCTTGCCAGGGGTGCTCAGCCGCCGTCGCCGATCCATTCGGTCACGCCCGCTCTGGCCTGCTACCCGGAGCGGCGGGATGGAACCGAATACAGCCGCACTGATATCCACCGCCTCGCCGCGCACCTCCGCGCGCGTTACTCGCTGGTCATCGTCGACATGAGCAATCGACTGCCGGATCCCACGTCGGGTCCCGAGGCGGCGGTGGCCGCGTTCTGGCTCGAGGAGGCCGACGCGCTGGTCCTGCCGACGGCGATGAGCCGCCAGGATTTCAACGGCGTGCTCGATTACCTCGATGTACAAGGCCGCCCACCAACCGTTGTCCCGTGCATCACCTCCGGTGCGCGGCGCAACCGCCGCCACCCCGTTACCCGCGAGTACCTCGAGGTCATCGCCTCGCGCGTAGACCGCGTCCTGGAGATCCCCGACGAAGCCGACAGCGTGCGGCTCGCCGGCATGGATGGTGTGCCGGTACAGGCGGTGTCGCCCAAGATGCGCATCGCCTATCGGGCGCTCACCGAGGCGGTGGCGCGACTTCCCACCCGGACGCGGACGTGAGGAGCGTCAGGCAGCTTCTGTCCGCGGGACGACACGTGGACGACGATGACCGCGATCGGCGCACCACATCGGTCATGACTCTCGTCCACAGATTCGTCTTCGATCTCGGGCTGCTTGCCGCCGGACAGGAAGCAGACATCGAGAGTTACGTCGAAGCCGACATGGCAGCACGTCTGCGGACGGCGATGCGACCAGGGCTGGCCACCGGGCTCACCACCCGGCCCGACTTCGGAGAGTACGCACAGGTACGCATCGAAGGAGACGTCCTCGACACCAGCGCGACCGTACGCACCGTCGTGGAGTTCGACGACCAATCCATCCGCGTGGACGCGCAGGGGCGCACTGTTACACGGCTGCGTCGCCGGGTCCGGATTCTGCTGCTGTTCGACCCCGCGATCACCCGCGTGATCGAACACCGTCTAGAGATCGCGTGAGTCGCGACGTCGCCCCGCCGCGGCATCGCGCGGGCGGCGCGGCCGGCCGCATCGAACCGCACGGGTTGATCGACCGTGATGCTCAGGCCTTGCCGGTGCCGCTTGGGGACGGCACGCCGGTTCGGGTGGTGCGGCGCCGTCGACGGCGACTCCTTCGCGCGCATGGCGAGGCCGTGGCAACGATGGTGGGTTGCCTGGCCGCTGTCGTCGGCGCGATGTTGCTGCTGGCACCGCCGCCGGTGGCCGGATATCTCGACGGCGACCGTGTGCACGTGGGCGCGATGACCTTGGCGCAGGTCGGCCCGGGCGGTGCAGACGGGGCGCAGCTGTACGGTGGTGACGCCTCATTCGCGCTGTCCGAGCCGGGCAACGGCACCGCGCGGGCGGCGGCGGCGTGGCTGGAGGGCGGCGTTGTCCACACCGTCGCCTGCAACCTGCGCTCGGAGCCTGCGCGGCTCGTGGACGAGTGCGCGTTCGACATCGGCTCCGGGGAACTGACCTCCGTTGACATCCTCGACCTACGCGCTGGGTCCACGTGGCATCGCACGTATGGCGACGGACGGCGAGTGGACATCGCTGTGCCGCCCGATGGTGCCGCGGTGCCGGTGCCATTTCCCATCGGGCGCTAGGCCACCATCCGGCGGGGCATCCACTGGATGTCCGCCACGCGTCCGGTGCTCCTCGGTACGGTGCCCGCGTGACCAACGCGAGCGTGCCACGCCCACGATCGCGACGCGGCGACCTCATCCTCATCGGCACGCTGCTGTGCCTGTGGTTGCTGCCCTGGTTGGTGCTGACCGGGGCCATGGCCGTGTCGGGCGGACAGCCCAACGTATCGCCGCTCGAGTTCATCAACCCGCTACGGATCGCGAACGCCTATCACGCCGACGGCAACACGTTGGTGTGGTGGCACCTGGTAGGCCAGGGACGGCCGGCGCACGTGTGGCTGTTCGTCGCTTTCATCGTTGCCACGGTGGTCGTGGGAGTTGCCGCAGCGCTCGGCGGGCTGGTGGCCTGGGCCGGCGGCATCCCGGGCGTGGGGGCAACCCGTCTGCTGCTGCCCAACCGGCTGCCGCGCAGCTCCCGCTGGGCGACATGGCGCGACCTGCGACCACTGCAGGTCCGACGTCCTCGCGGCGGGTCGCTGGTGCTCGGTCGACGCGGGGCGCACCTTATCGCCACAGAGCGCGAGACGTCGGTTCTCGTCATCGGTCCGACGCGCAGCGGCAAGACGTCAGGACTCGTGGTGCCGAACCTGCTCGACTGGGATGGTCCGGCGATCGTCACGTCGACCAAGAGCGAGCTCGTCGACCTCACCGCCGGCCACCGCAGAAGCATCGGACCAGTGTCGATCTACGACCCGACGGGCGAGATCCGTGACCACCACCGCACCGTCAGCTGGTCGCCGCTGACCGGATGTGGGGACCTCGACGTCGCCTGGACGGTCGCTGCGTGGTTGTGCGCGGGCCTGCAGCAGGGAGGATCGCGTGGCGACAACGACTGGGCGCACTGGGCTGAGTCCGGAAAGCTGCTGATCGCTCCGCTGCTGTACGCGGCCGCGTCATCCAACCGAAGCATCGTCGACGTGCGCGATTGGATTCACGGGTTCGACCTCGAAGGGCCGATGGCGATCCTCCAACAGCTGGGCGGCCCCAATCCAGACCATGATTCCGATGCGGAGCGCGCCATCGGCATGCTGACGTCGATCGACCAGCGGCCCGAGAAGGAACGCGGCACCGTGTTCTCGACCGTCATGCGCATCTTCAGCGTGTTCAACGAGCGGTGCGTGGCTGCTTCCGCGGCGACGTCGGAGTTCGACCCAGAGAGTTTGCTGCGCACTCGAGGAACGCTATTCCTGTGCACACCGCGACAATCGCCGGAGCGGGTGGCATCGCTGTTCGTGGGCATCCTCATGACGGTTGTCACCTCCGCGTACCGGCTGGCGGCCGCCCAGCCTGGGGGCCATCTCCACCCCGAGCTCGGCCTCTTCCTCGACGAGTTGGCCAATGTCGTGCCGATCGAGGAACTGCCAGCGTTGGCGTCGCAGGGAGCGGGCCGAGGTGTATTGCTCATGTCGATCGTGCAGGACTTCTCGCAGCTGCGCACGCGCTACGGTGCCGATCGCGCCAATTCGATTCTCAACAACCACGGTTGCAAGATGGTGCTGCCGGGGATCAGCGACCCGGAGACCACCGAGGTCATCGCCAAGCTGGTCGGACGAAGCGATTTCACCGATGTGCAGGTGAGCCAAAACGACGGTCGCGCATCGCGATCCTATTCTCTTCGCCAGGACCAGATGGCCACGCCGGACGCGCTGCGGCAGCTGCAAGAGGGAACAGGGATCGTGCTGTACCGCGGCAAGCCACCGACCATCGTCAGGTTGCGACCGTGGTACGCGGATCGGAGACTCGCTGACCTGGTCAGGCGGCCGACGAAGGTGAGCTGAACAGAGCCTCTGATACCCTGTTCGAGCAATGGCAGAGGACGCGGAGCAGCAGGTCTCATGGATGGCGGTGGCAGCACATCTGCCTGTCGTGGCCAGTGACGGAACCGAGGTCGGCCACGTCCTCGAGGTCGCTGCCCTGCCCTCCGAAGACATCTTCCACGGGATCGTGTTTCAGCACCGGACCGCGGGACGCACCTACCTGGCGCCGGCCTCAGACGTCGCGAGGATCACTGATCGGGCCGTGTACCTGACGGTCGATGCGGCGGCTGCAGAGGGCTACGAGGAGTTCCACCAGCTGCACGTCTCCCGACTGGGACTGCGCGGCATCCTCAACTGGAAGCACATGGGCTGGAAGGATTCGCCGGAGTAGTCGCGCCCAAGGCGGCCGGCGCCGCTGTTCAGGCGGCGGGGGCTGCGATCGCGGCCATCTCGTCGACCATCTCCTCGACGGTCGACGGCATCACACCGCGGATGCTCATGGAACGGATCTCATCGAGCACGGAGAGAAGTGAACGCTTGGCGAGCGCGCCCTCATCGAGAATCGACTCGACCCGCGATGCGGACAGGCCCAACCGGCGCCGCGCGATCGCCCGAAGGTCGTCGAGCACCTCGGCGACGCTGGGCGGACCGGTGTGCAGAGCCTTGCTCTTGAACTCGTCCCAGGTGGCAGGCCGATCCTCAACCGCAGTCGTCTCGGCGGCGGCGTCCGCGGGAGCGGCGCCGACGGCTACCGAATCCTCGGCGGGATTGGCGCGCCACGCGGTTTCCCATGGAGCGACCCATGCCGCGTCGGGGAGCGCGTCAACGGCAACCGGCTGCGTTTCTGTCGGTGGTGCCTCAGGGACTGCGGTCTCCGACTCCGAAGTCGGCGGGTCCCACTCTGTCGCGGGCCAACGCCGGCTGGTGTCGGCGACGTGGTCAGTTGAGGAGGTGCCGTTGGTGGGAGCGGCCGGCGCGTCCGCTGAAGGTTCTGGATCTGGCGCGGACTGCTCGGTGCTGTCGCCCTGCGCGGCGGGGACGGATCCCTCACCGACGCGGCGCACGCGCACGACGCCCTGGTGATTCGAGGCCATCGCTTCGAGAAGCGCCGGGTCGCCGAGCGCCGGGTGGATGTCGGTGTACGACTGCGCCTGTCGGCCGGCCGCAACGCAGGTCACGCCGCGTCCGACGGGGGTGGTGATCTCCACCACGAACGTGCCGCCGCGCTGACCGAGATCCTCGAGGAGGCTTGGCCAGCTGACCCACATCAGGCGGAGGTCGTCGTACACGGTGGCGCCACGCAGGAGGGCCTCGGACAGGTCGACGAGCGAGCTCTCGAGACGCTCAGCCCACACCGACGCATCCGGCCATTCCTTGAGCGACGACAACAGCTCGACGCCGGTGCGCAGGACGCCGCCGTCGGTGACATGCACGTCGAGCACGTCGCCGTCGCGTACCAGCACGACAGCGCCGCGATCGCCATCACGGATGACCAGCGTACCGTCGCCGATGACCGGTGCTAGAGCGTCGATGACGATGGCGCGCACGGGGATGTCGGCGAACACCACTGTGCCGCGCGGGAGCAGTGGAAGTGGGTCGGTGGCGGCAGCGCGGGCTGGGTCGACGGTCGATGGCTCAGTCATGAGCGCCAATCCTAGCGTCCCCGGGAGGCGAGTTCCACAGCGCGTTTCCTACCCGTAACCGCGGCGGCGGAGAACGTCCACAGCCGCGCAGCCGGCCAGCGTCAGCACCAGGCACGTCAGCCACGCCAGGCCGGTCACTGCGAGCGCGTCGTCCGCGCGAGACTCCACCTCCCTCAGGCTGCGCCCGGCCACCACGGTGCCGCCGCTGTACGCCACCACCACCGCCGCGATGCGGACGCCGTCGCGAGGTTGCCAGGTGACCCGGTCCTCACGCTGGCGGGCGCTCGTCGAGACGCCGGCGGGGAGCCGTGGCGTGGCGCCGTCGAGGGTCGCCGTCGACGCCAGGGGCCTGTCGTCGGTGTCGTAGACGATGACGAACGGCGCCAGTGACCGGACGATGTCCACAACGGTGTCGGTATGCGGCACCACCGTGGCGACGGGTGCGCCGGCTGCCAGCCGCGCGGCCGCGTCCTCGGCCAGCTGGATCTGCGGATCGTTCGCGCCCTGGCGCAGGTTGGACTGGTCGAGCGCGTAGGCGAGACCGGCGAGGCCGGTGATGGCCACAGCGAAGGGAAGCCAGGCGACCAGGCTGCGGCGTAGGAGCGCGATCATGGCCGGTGAACGCGGCGCTCGTGGCTATGGTTCCTGCGCGTTCGGGCATCGCAGAAAGGCGGGGAGTGCATCATCGCGGAGAGAGCATCCGCAGCAGCGAGGAGATCCACTCGGCGAAGCCGGGTTAGCTCCGAAGCGCCCGCGAGGACAGCGACCGGAGCGATGATGCCCTCCCCCGCCACTACACTCGGCCAATGACCGACGAGGTCCACCGCGACAAGGCGGCGACGATCACCGTCGCTGACGTGATGGTCAGCAACGTGCTGGTGGTTCACTCCGGCGACAGCGTTGACGACGCGGTGCGGCTCATCGTCGACAGCCGGATCACCGGCGTTCCCGTGGTCGACGACCAGCACCACATCCTCGGCATCGTGGCCGAGTCCGACATCCTCGGCAAGCGCGGACAGACCGTCGACGAGGTCATGACCAGGGATGTGCTCACCACCACCGAGAGCAGGACACTCGACTCCGCCGCCGAGATGATGCTGACCCGGCGTATCCGTCGCCTGCCGGTGGTGCGCGACGGCCGTCTCGTCGGCATCCTCACCCGCGCCGACCTGCTCCGTCATGTGCGCCACACTCATTGGACGTGTGACTGGTGCGGAACGACCGTGCTCGGGCTGCTCCGGCCCAACGCCTGTCCGCAGTGCGGTGGGGAGACCTGGACGTTCGTGACGGTGCCGCGCTGATGGCGGCCCCGCCGGCCACCGCGAAGGGCGGCCTCGAGGGGATCATCGCCGGCAGGAGCGCCCTTTGCGAGATCAACGGCGACACCGGCAAGCTGCTCTACGCGGGATATGACATCGTCGATCTCGCCGAGCAGTCGACCTTCGAAGAGGTGTGCTGGCTGCTGTGGCACGGCGAGCTGCCCGCCAAGCGGGAGCTCGAGTCGCTTCGCCGCGGCTTTGCTGACAGTCTCGAACCCCCCGCCACCGTGTGGGACGCCGCCGCCCACGCGCCCGAGGACGCCGACCCGATGGACCTGCTGCGCACCCAGGTGTCGATCCTCGGCATGTCGGACCCCGACCTCTCGGACAACGGCGAGGAAGCCAACCGGGCCAAGGCAATGCGCCTGGTGGCGCAGACAGGCGTGTTGGTTGCCACCAGCGAGCGGATCCGCAACGGTGTGCAGCCGGTCGACCCCGCGCCGGAGCGGAGCATCGCCTGGAACTTCCTCCATCTTCTCCACGGTGACGAGCCGGACGAGCAGGACGTCCGCGCCTTCGACGTCTGCCTCATCCTTCATGCCGAACATGGCATGAACGCCTCGACGTTCGCGGCGCGGGTGACGGCGGCGACACTCAGCGACATGCATTCGGCCGTGGTCAGCTCCATCGGCACGCTCAAGGGCCCGCTGCACGGAGGTGCCAACGAGCGGGTCATGGACCTGCTCCGCGAGCTGCCCGACGTGGCCGGCACGCGCGCGTACATCGAGAAGCTGCTGGCCGAGAAGCGGCGCATCATGGGATTCGGGCATCGCGTGTACCGCACCGAGGACCCACGGGCGACCATCCTGCGCGAGTACAGCCGCGATCTCGGTGAGCGGCATGGCGACACACGTTGGTACGAGCTGACCATCGCCGTCGAGCAGGCGGTGCGCGAGCTCAAGGGCCTCTATCCCAACGTGGACCTGTACTCCGGGTCGGTATACACCTCGCTGGGCATCCCGCAGGGCCTGTTCACGCCGATCTTCGCCGTGTCGCGCATGTCGGGCTGGACGGCAAACATCATCGAGCAGCACAGGGACAACAGGCTGATCCGCCCGGACAGCGAGTACGTCGGCCCGCCGCCGCGCCCCTACGTGCCGATCACAGAGCGCTGACCTTCCTGACAGTGGCGATCCCCACTCCCGCGGACCCACAGTTGCAGCGTGCTCGATGTGCCCTTGACGTCCCGCCTCAGCGTGCCCTCGCGGCGGAAACCGCACTCCTCTGCCACCCGTTCGGAGGCGACATTGCCGGGGAGCGTCGCCAGCTGAAGGCGCTCCAGCCCGCACACCTCGAATGACCAGGTGCAGAGCAGGCGCAGGGCGCGCCGTGCGATGCCGCGACCGCGCGCGGCAGCGAGCAGCCAGTAGCCCACCTCCGCTTCGTCCGCGGCATTGATCCAGACGGTGACCATGCCGCCCGGCGGTAGTTCCGCGACGGAGACCTGGAACCGCGCGGTCGTGGCACTCGGCATCGTCCAGCCGGCGGTGATCAGGCCGGCATCGAGCAGGGTCAGGTCCCGCGGGACCTGGGTCCAGCGGGTGATCTCCGGGTCGTGGGAAGCGGCCACGATCAGCGCGGTCACGTCCCTGTCAACGGGCAGAAGCGCCACCTCACCGTCGCGCAGCGGCGACGGTGCGGCCAGCGCGCGCGTCATCCGTCCGTCGAGGAGTGGTAGTGGTCGGAGATCTGTTGCCAGCTGGCCGCGTTGGCGCCGCCCGGCAGCGGCGTGTTGCCGTCGAAGTAGTGGATCGCGCCGGTCTCTGTGTTGCGGTACTCGCCGGCGCTGACGAAGGTGCCCGCGGTGAAGCGCACGCCCGTCGACGACGGTGAGCCGGGCTCGCTGCGCGTGCCCGCGCTGCCGCGCCGCTGTTCGGGATGGTGGTGGTCCGACACCTGCTGCCAGCTGGCCGAGTTTGCTCCGCCGGGAAGCGGGCTGTTGCCGTCGAAGTAGCGCACCGCCCCGGTCTCCACGTTGCGGTATTCGCCGGCGCTGACCACGGTGCCGGCGGGGAACCGAACCCCATGCGCCGATGGCTTGTCGGGCTCGCTGCGCGCGGCCGGCCGGCTGCGGCCGGTGTTGGGATGATGATGGTCGGAGATCTGCTCCCACGCGGCCGAATTGACGCCGCCGGGGATGGGCGAGCTGCCGTCGAAGTAGCGGGTCGCACCCGTCTCGACGTTGCGGTACTCGCCCGGGCTGACAACCATCCCGGGCCGGAAGCGGACGCCGTGTTCAGACACGACGGCCATCGTACGCCGTGCCAGCGCGAGTGGGCGTCTTGTGACCGCAGCGAAACGTGCGCTGGTCGGCGTTTCACCACCTTGACGCCAGCCGGGGGGAGCGTTCAGTCGCGATCCGAACTCCCAAAGGCAATGCGGCCGTCGACGATGGTCGCGCTTACCGCGTTGCGATCAACCACCGTCACGTCGCACAACATGCCGCGACGCAGCGCTCCCACGTCTGCCTCCATGCCCGCCGCGTACGCCACCCCGTAGGTGTACGCCCGGACGGCCGACGCGCGAGTCAGCGCCAGCTCGGGATGCCAGCCGGCACGGGAGCGCCACGTGGTGGCCGCGTCGATCCCGGCCAGCGGCGAGGGCTCCTCGACCGGGGAGTCCGAACCAAATGCGAGCGTCGCACCTGAACG
>CATPCA010000073.1 GCA_955652545.1 Candidatus Dormiibacterota bacterium | reverse complement strand
GTGCAGCCAGGCGTCGAGGACCGGCGCTGCGAAGGCCAGCGTCTTGCCACTGGCAGTCGGCGTGACCACGACGACGTCGCGCCCGACGAGCGCGTGGTCGATGGCCTCGGCCTGGTGGATGTAGGGGCGGTCGATGCCGCGCGCCGCCAGGGCGGCGAGGAGGCGCGGGTCGAGCGCTGACGGCCAGGCGGCGTATTCCGCGGTCTGGGCCGGGAGGATCTCCTCGTGGACGATGCGGCCGGCGACGGTGGCGCTGGCGCGAAGCTGCGTCAGCGCGTCAGCGACAGGGTCGAGCAGAGTGGCCATCGGTGATGGCCAGTGTAACGAACATCCGTTCGTGCGACAACGGCCCGTGGGCTAGGGTCAGCCGCTGTGTTCCTGCTCGCCGACAGCAACCATCTCGCCGTTGGTGGCCTCCGTCTCGGCGGTGAACTCAGTAGGGCTCGTCTCATCGCCATGGTCGATGTCCTTTCCGCCACTCATCGAGATGCTGCCATTGAGCGTGGCGCCGTCCTGGACAATCAGACGTGCGGCGGATGCATCGCCCTGGAGGGTGCCGGAGCCGCTCAGCGACAAACGCCGGGTGCTGGTGACGTTGCCACGTACCTGACCGCGAATGTCGACATTGCGACCCTCGACGGTGGCGATAACCGTCGCTGTCGACTCGACGATCACATCACCGATCGCGAGGATTTCGCCTTCAACGTCGCCATGAATGGTGACGCCGCTTTCTGTGCGCAACGTGCCTTTCAAAGAATCAGTGGGACCGAGAACAATCGGACCAGTGGCAACAGCGGCGGTGTTGCGGTGTCGTCCAGAACGGCCTGCGGATTCAACTGCCATCTTCATCACTCCCAGCGTGGGCACGTCTCGAGTGAGGAGTGCTCTTTTGCCAACCGCTACGATTCTAGTCCCTTTGAGCCCCGACCCGGAGTCCGAGATTGGGCACCCCGAGCGCACGCAACACCCCCGGTCGAGATCGCGCGCTCGAGGAATTCCTCGACGCTTTTGCCGACCATGACGAGCAGTGGGCGGGGTCGCTGCATCTCAAGGTTGCCGCCCGCCTCGTCGATCTCGCCCGGCCCCAGCTCGGTGAGGCGTGCCTCGACATCGGGGGCGGCGACGGGATCGTCGCCTCAGCTCTGGGTGAGGCGGTGGGGCCGACGGCCCTGGTGGCCAGCATCGATCTCGGCAGACGCTCGATCGAGCTGGCGGGTTCCCAAGCAGCCGGCAATACGCATCGCATCAAGGGAAGTGGCGATGACGTGATGTTCCGGGACCACACCTTCGATGTTGTGGTTCTGTCCAGGTCGATCGCCTACGAATCCGATGCGTATGCCGTCATCGGAGAGGCAACCCGCACCCTCAAGGTCGGTGGACGGCTGGCGCTCTTCTGCCGGCGTCGCGGCCTGGCCACGCCCGCCGAGGAGGCTTTCCTCAATGAACTGGCAGTGTTTCTGCGCCAACAAGGGGTGATCCTGCCGGACCAGTTCCTCAGCTATCCAGGACTTGCGGATCGACGCGAGCTGGAACTGGCGCTGAGAATGGCCGGCTTGGACCACATCATCTTCGGCGATGTGGTAACCGGTGGACAGACAGCTGATGCCGCAGCGTTCAACGAGGAGATGATGAGGTGCTGGCCGGCCGCTCGCATTCTTCTCGGCACGCTGGCAGGTAAGAAGCGACAGCAGTTCGATGAGCAGATTGACCGGACGATGAGAGCGCTCGGGGAGGAGGCGTTCCGTTATCACCATCCCTACCTGCTGGCGGCGGGCACCAAGTCTGGACCTGGGCCCTAGGGGCCTACTTCCAGAGCCGTCTCCAGATGCCGGCCCGCCCGAACGCGCGGCCCACGGCGATGTTCTTGGCACGACGCGCCACGCGTCGCGGGTTCCCGGAGGCGATCGCGCTGACGTTGTTGGAGATCCGCGCCGCGTGGTACAGCGCCCGGGTGATGTTCATGTCTGGATGATCATGATCGATCGAGAGCGCCCAAACATCATCTAGCGCCAAATAACGCGCCTTACCGCCTCAATCGTCGCCGAATGGTGGCCAATCGGCGCTTTCGACCCACCGGTACCTCTGTCCGCACTGCGGGCACTTGAGGTGCGGCCTTCCTTGCGTCGCCAACGACCGGAGGAGTCTCCAGACGGCCAGTGTGACGCAAACGCGCCAATCACGTCCGGCGCCGGTCAGAGTCCCCCGAGCTGGTAACGGCTTCCCGCCTTGGTGGCCGCAATCGCCTCATCGAGGTGCTGGAGGATGCCGCCGTAGAAGCGGCTGCGGGCGTCACCGTCGGCCTGCGGGTCGAAGGCGACGCCGTCGCGTCGCGCCTCGATCCAGGGCGGGATCACCTCCACCAGCACGCGACCCTCGTAGATGACGCGCACGGTGCTGTCGTCGTCCTCGGGCACGGTCAGGTTGATCGACAGGTCGACGCCGGTCTCGGACAGCAGCTTCCAGGCGCGGCCCCAGGTGCGTTCGCGCACCCCGCCGCCGTTGACGACGCTGGTGACGTGCATGCCATGGCCGGGGAAGTTCCTGTGGAGCAGGTCGCGAATCGGGGCGTCGAGGTCGCGCCCGATCCAGTTGGCCAGCGAGGGGGCGCGATTCTCCAGGTCGGGCAGGGGGAAGGTGGCGAAGTCGGGGCCGAGCGCATTGATGATCCCGGCATGACGCCTGCAGTAGCTGGCGTTGAAGGCGAGCGCTCCATGCTCGAGGCACCAGGCGCTGTCACACCGCCGCTGGCGACGATCGACGTACGAACATCGAACGGCTCCGGGCGAGACGCAGGACGGAGCCGAGCAGGCAAAGCTGGCCAGCCCGATCGCGACCGTGGGCGGGGCGCTGAGCTCCTGGACCGGAGACCGACGAAACACGGAATGTCAACCTGTGTGCAGCGATGTGTGCGATCACCATCACCCAAATCGGGCACATTCAGATGAAAGCCCCGTCACATGTGTGCGACGGTCCCGGGACCCATTGGCTGCGCAGCGTTTTCCTGGCCGTCGATCAGCGCCGGCGAATGTCCTGGCGGCTGAGCCGCGGCCCGAACCGTGGGGCCTGCCGTCCGCCCGTCATGAGCAGGCGGATCACCCGGCCCCGCTGACCGGCGTAGGGCTCGAGCAGCTCGAGCCCTACGC
>CATPCA010000072.1 GCA_955652545.1 Candidatus Dormiibacterota bacterium | reverse complement strand
GCATACCTCGCCACCGACACGCGTCTGGTGTTCGGTGCGGAGAACGTGTCGGCCCTGGAGTCAACCTGGAAGGAAGTCGCGGCGGTCGCGTCCCGCTAAGCCGACTCTTGTGGGTTGGGTGGCCTTCGGGCCGCCCAGTCCCTCCGGCTAGGTTGGCTGATTTGTCGAAAGAAGCCTCCCGACGCGCTTCGTACAACGAATTGCGACGTGGCGCTCGAACCGATCACCCTCCCGACCACCGCGCGCCGCGGTGGAATCACGCAGCGGCCTGGTTCGATCGCACCTCGACTAGCTGGCCGCCCCGGATCGCGTCAGGATCGGCCTCTGAGCGGACGGCGCTCACATCGGCCTGACGGAGCATTCGCCGGAGGACGTCGTCGATCTCGCTGATGGCGACGGCCTTGCTGAGGCATTCCACGCTGCCGAGCGCGAGTGCTTCCAGCATGCGGGGATCATTAGACCCGGCGCTTGACCAGAGGACGACCGGGAGCGATGCACCCTCTGGGAGGGCCCGTAACGCGCGGCACAACTCGAGCCCATCGAGGTGGGGCATGTTCATGTCCGACACGACCGCGGCAGGGCGATGGGCCATGACCGCGGCGAGCGCGTCGCGACCGTCGGCCGTCAGGACAACATCGAAGCCGCGCAACTCGAGCATCAGCCCAAGCATGGTCAACGTATCGACTCCATCCTCGGCAACGACGACCGTTGGTCGAGGTTGATCAGGGCTACCCGCCAACTCCGACATTGCTAGCCCCCTTTCGCACCGCACCCGAACACTTGCGGGCAACCGCGGTGAACTCAGAAGCATCCCAGAGCAAACGTCATGGCGTCGGTCCCTTTCAGTACAGACCACCGCGCGGTAATCGGTATGCCACATAAGGTGAGGGGGGCAGACTGCATCCACCGCCGCGGTGCAGCCGCCCGCCTTCAGCGCACGCGCGACTGACTCGCGTCATGGCCCGATCTGCGTGCCAGTCGCCAGGGACCATCCGGACTGCGTGGCTTCTCGTTCTCCCTACTGCCTCAGCCCACCGTGAACGTTCCCACGAGCGGCGCGGTCGAGCTGTCGCCGACGTAGGCCTCGATCGTTCCGGGCTCGACCACGAAGTTGCCGGTGTTGTCGTAGAAGCCGACGTTGTTGCCGTTGAGGGTGAACTTGACGGTGGTCGTCTGTCCGGGGGCCAGGGTCACGCGCTGAAAGCCCTCGAGGCGGCGCACCGGCTGGACGATGCTGGCCACCGGATCGTGGATGTAGAGCTGGACCACCTCATCACCGCTGCGGGTGCCGGTGTTCTGCACGTTGACGGAGACCGTCACCCTTCCCGTCGGAGACATCGTGGCCTTGCTGATGACCGGGTTCGAGAACGCGAAGGTCGTGTAGCTGAGCCCGTACCCGAACGGGTATAGCGGGGTGAACGGGCCGTCGTTGTACTTGGACGTGTACTTGTTGTTGGGGTCGGGGGGCCGGCCCGTATTCTCATGGTTGTAATACAGCGGAATCTGGCCGAGGTTCTGCGGGAACGTGTCCGGCAGCTTGCCGCCGGGGTTGGCCTTGCCGAAGAGGATGTCGGCAACCGCGTTGCCGCCTTCGGTGCCCGGGAACCACGCCTCGAGGATCGCCGGCGATTCTCCATCCAGAGCGGGGATGGTCAGTGGGCGCCCGTTCATGAGGACGACCACGAACGGCTTGCCGGTGTTCTTGATGGCGTCGACCAGCTGCTGCTCCTTACCGATGAGGTCGATGTTGCTGCGCGACTCCGCCTCTCCGCTCATCGCCGCCGGCTCGCCGACCACCACCACCGTCACGGCGGCGCTGTTGGCTGCGGCCACGGCCGCGGGGAAGCCGGTGTTCGAGGCGCAGTTCTGGTCGGCGGCGCCGGTGCCGTCGATGCAGCCGGGCGCGTAGGTCACTGTGGTGCCCGGGACGGCAGCCTTGATACCCGAAACCACCGAGACAGCGTCGGCCGCCTGTCCCTGCGCTCCGATCCCCGGCGTACCGAGGATCTCCTGCTGGCTGTTCGCGGCCGGACCGACCACGGCGATCGAAGGCAGCGTGGTCGAAAGCGGAAGCGCATTACTAGTGTTCTTGAGCAGCACCATCGAGCGGTCGGCTGCCGATCGTGCGGCCGCGCGGTCCGCGGCGGTGAGCGTGTGCGCCGCCACCTGGCTGACGTCGACGTAGGGATTGTCGAACAGGCCGGCCTCGTACTTGATGGTGAGGATCCGGCGCACCGCATTGTCGATGGTCTGCTGCGAGACCAGGCCCTGCGCCAGCAGTTGCTTGCCGTAGGTGACGTAGTTGGTGCTGACCATCTCCATGTCCGTCCCCGCATTGAGGGCTAGGCGGGCGGCGTCGGCACCGTCGGCGGCGAGACCGTGGAGGATCAGCTCCTGGACCGCGGTGTAGTCACTGTCGATGAAGCCCTGGAAGCCCCACTGGTTCTTGAGGATCTGGGTCTCGGTGTACGGGTTGGCCGTGGACGGGACGCCGTTGAGCGCATCGAACGCCGACATCACCGAGCCGACCCCGGCGCCGACCGCCGCCTTGAAGGGCGGGAGGTAGAGGTTCCAGAGCCGCTGGAGGGACATGTCCGCGGTGTTGTAGTCACGGCCACCCTCGGGTTGCCCATACGCGACGAAGTGCTTGAGGGTGGCGATGACCTTGGACGTGGATGCCAGGTCCTGCTTGCCGTTGGCCTTGTCCTGAGACCCCATCACGCGAGCAACGGCGAACGCCGATCCCAGGAAGGGATCCTCGCCCGCGCCCTCGGCCACCCGTCCCCAGCGGGGGTCATGGCTGACGTCGATCATCGGCGCGAACACCTGCTTGATGCCGTTGTGCGCCGACTCGTCGGCTCCGATCGAGGCATCGGTCATGCCGATGCTGGGATCGAAGCTGCTCGCCTCCCCCAGCGGGATCGGGAAGATGGTGCGATACCCATGAATCGTGTCCAGGCCGAAGATGAGCGGGATGTGCAGCCGCGATTGGTCCACAGCCACGTGCTGAAGGGCGTTGATCTGGTCGGCGCCGGTGAGATCCAGGACGGCGCCGAGCATGCCGGCCTTCGCCTGCGGCTCGAGGGCACCGAGGTAGGGGACCTGTTGCTGAAGCTGTCCGAGCTTCTCGTCGATGGTCATCCGCGCCATCAGGGCGGCGACCTTGTGCGCGATGCTGGCCGCGGGGCTCTCCGCGGCAGATCGGGTCGTCAGCCCTGCGCCAGGGCCGCCGAGAGTAACGACGAGAGCCACACCCAGACCGACCAGGAAAAATCCACGACGTCCGCTACGCACATCAACTCCTTCGTTCGGCCCGATTGCGCCGTTCTGTCGCAAACCCTAGGGAAGCGAGCTAGGCGCCAAAGCACCACCGGCCAGTATCGCTCTCACGTCTTCGGACAGTCAAGCACCTAGCAAATGACCGAGCATGGAGGTAAGCCTCTTTGGCGCGAGCGCTGTCAGGAGACCTTATCGACGTGCTGTCAAGTTCACGTCGATTTCGGCCTTTCGGCCAGGTCAGATCCGCATGTGTTACGGCGAGTCGTTGAAACTCTCGACACCGATGACCGGCTGCACCAGGCTCTGCATGTCCGGTCCCGAGAAAGCCCGGCGCAACAGGTCATTGGAGAGTTCGTTGCCGATCGCGGCCATGATGATTCCCTGGTCAAGCGCGAGGTAGAAGGGCGACACGACACCACGGTGGTCGGGTGGTGTCTGCTGCGCCACGACGCCCGTCGAGCCCCCGGTGCCAACGTCGACGGAGTCGCGGAAGCCCCATTTGGTGTAGATGTCGAAGTTGCGGCGAAGCTTGTCGAGGTTGGCCAGCACCGCGTTGCGATCCCACCGCAGGCCGAGGAACGAAGCGTGCGGGGTGACCACCCCATTGGTGTAGGCCGAAGGCGGGGGCGGTGTGGTGGCGGGGCGAACGCATCCCGCCAGGTTGAAGCCGGCGTCGACGTAGGTGTTGTCGTTGTTGGAGGGGTAGCCCTGTGGATTGGAACCAACCGCATCGACCCCGTAGGCGGAGTACCCGCCGTCCGGGTTGTTCGCCGGCGAGAAGCCCCAGTAGCCGTAGGCGGCCTCGACCAGGCCGTGGTACATCTGCGCGCGCACCGTGTTCGGATGGTTGAGGCCCCAGCTGCGCGGCCCCCAGGTCTCCTCGGGCACGAACAGCGCAGGCATGAGGTCCTCGAAGGCGCTGCCGCCCCAGCTCGGGGTGATGCGCATCCCGGCGTACTGGTAGGAGCCGTCGAAGACTGTCTGTCCGTAGTAGGTGTTGGTGGGACCGGAGGGCAGGGTTTCCTGAAAGGAGTAGGCGCAGGTGGCTGGAAACGCGCGGTTGGATCCGAAGTACTCGCGCTGCGGGAGCTGGCCGTTGGCGATACCGATGTAGTCGGCGATCCGGCTCTCGCTGACGATGGTGTCGTAGCAGCAGGCGGACGCCGCCGGGTTGCTGGGCTCGTAGAAGAACAGGATCCGATTGACATCGGCCCGGTAGTAGATGCTGAAGTTCATGCTGTCGTAGAGCGCGCCCGCGCGGGCCGCCAGCGCGGGCACAGCTCCCCTGACGATGCGCAATCCGGTGGCGAGCCAGCCGTTGTCGACCGATGACAGGATCGGAGTGAGGGGCTGGCCGGTGGGTGGCCAGACGGTGAGCTTGGCGCCGTTGCGAGCGTCGTACCAGTTGTAGAACTGCCCGCTCGCCTGGTGCCGCTCCATGTGCTGGAGCGTGGTGAGGGTCCTGCTCAGCCGGCTGACCAGCTCGCCATGGCCGATGATGCCGAGGTTCTCCGCGACGACGGCGCTCCACATGTAGGCGGCGATGTTGGTGGTCGACGTTTGCACGCTGCGCGTGCCATCGATGCCGAGGCTGTCGGCAGGCAGGCCGCTCTTGGTGTACGTCATGGCTACGAACGACGCCCACGTGGTGGAGGCGTACTGCTGCAAAGTCGCGTTCGCGCTTGCCTTTCCATCGGAGGCCACCGCGGAGGCCCCCGACATGCCCGGGCTGACCACGGCAACGATGGCAATGGCGGCGAGGAGCAGGAACCGACGCATAGCGTCCTCCGAATATCCCCTCCCGACCGAAGCCCTTCTGCCCCCTCCCCAACCGAAGCCTTAAGAACGCAACCCTACACCCGCGGGGGTCACTCCGGTTGGACCGCTCCTACGTCGAGTTGGTCACCACCACCTCGCGGATGCCGGTCCGACCGGCGCCGCTCGCAACGGTCATGCTGACGCGCACGTAACGGGCCTGCACCGCGTGGCGGAACTGTCCGGTCGAGTTGGCGTGCGGCGCTTTCGTCCACGTCGTGCCGTCGAGCGACGTCTCGATGCTGGATGAGGCCGGCAGATTGTCGGTCCATTGCACTGCGACGCCGGAGATCTTCGTCGGTGCGAGGAGGTCAACCGTGAGGCTTCCGCCGCCAGCGCTCGGAGCGGGGGCCCAGATGGTGGCCTTGCTGCCGTCGACGGCAGCCTCAGCGTACATCCCAGATTCCTCGGAACTCGCGGTCGCCGGCTTGCAGCGCGCGACGTTGGTGGTCGGCGTGAGGTCGGGCCGCCGCGTCGGCATCGACAGCGACGAGCCGGCGCCGACGGTCTGGGTGCCGCCGGGCGTCTGGACCGGGAGAGCGTTGCCGCTGCGCAACGTCACCGTGGTCGTGGTCGCGCCGATCTGCACGTCGAAGGTCCTTCCCTGCCAGTGCAGGCCGCTCAGCGTCACGCCACCCGAGAGCTGCGGCGGCAGCATCGGGTCGAGATAAACGCCATCGGCCCGCCATCGGAAGCCCGTCAACCCGTACGTGAGGGCCTGCGTGAACCCGCCGGCGCCCGTGAGGAAGTCGTACGCCGGTGCGCCCGCAAGCGGGTCCAGCGATCCCGCCTTGGCACCGCGGGCCTCCGCGAACTGCGCGAACGGGTCGCGGATGAAGGGCTTGATCGCACGGTCGAGGTAGGTATTCGTCGCGCAGCCCGGCGCCCCGATCTGCGCGGAATCGACGGCGTGGATGGCGTCACTCATCGCGGGTCCGTCTGGGTCGGTGCGCGCCGCGTAGTAGTCCAGCGTGTTCGCCGCGACCTGCGGCGTCATCGACCACTCCATCGGATAGATCAGCAGCACCGTGTCGGCCTGCTTGATCAAAGTGCCCGCGTAGCCGGCGTACTGTTGGAACACCTGGTTCGTCGAATCGAACGGCATCCGCAGGTGGTCGGCGATCGTCGTCCACGCCGCAGGCGCGGTGTCGCCCACGATCTTCGCAGCCGTCGTCGCGTTGCGGAGCGCGGTGGCCGCTCCGGCGTTGGTGAAGACACCGTCGTTGACGCCGTTGGAGTACTCGTCGGGCCCGGCGACGTTGTTGATGGAGTAGCTGCCGTCGCTGTTGGCGGTGACCCTGCTCGCCCAGAACTGCGCGATCCCCTTGAGGATGGGCCAGTGGTTGCTCAGCCACGCGGTGTCACCGCTGGCGAGATAGTACTGCCACATGGCGAGCGCGATGTCGCCCTGGAGGTGGATCTGCGTGATGCAATGCGGCGGACTCCAGCTGTGGCACTCCTGGTACAGGTCGCCTGTGCCGGCGCCGTTCCAGGCGTAGAGGGTTCCCTGGTAGCCGAGCGCCGCGGCGTTCTTCAACGCGCCCGGCAGGGTCTTCTGG
>CATPCA010000071.1 GCA_955652545.1 Candidatus Dormiibacterota bacterium | reverse complement strand
CGCGGAGTGTCAGCGCCTCGGGCAGGCTGCAGCCGCTCCAGTAGATGGCCCGGTCCGCGTAGACGTGGCAGGTCACTGCGGCAACCGCCACCGCGGCAGCATTCTGCGCGAGCACGATCACGTCTCTCCCACCTGCCGCGCGCACCGCGGCCTCGAGTCCGAGCAGATAGCCCAGCGAGTGCGGCTCCATGCCGGTTCGGTGCCAGGAGGCTGTGTGGATGGGCAGGACCACGTTGTAGACCGCGCGCGCCTCGGCGGCGTCCGCCGGGACCACGACACGCGCGCTGACCCCGCGTCGTGACGCCTGGCGCACCTGGTTGCGGAGGTCGGCGTCGTATCCGCGCATCAGCGATTCGTGCGAGCCGTCCAGGTCAATCGTGCTCGGCGGCAACCCCGGCAGCTCCTCGAGGGCGGGCAGCCGGAGCAGGCGCGTGTGCAGCCGATCCTGACGCACGTCGAGCCCATCGACGAGGCAGGCCAGCACACCGGTCCGCGGGACGTCATCCGCCGCGGGTGCCTGCGCTGACTGCAGCGACTGGAAGCGGAGCCCGCCGTTGAGTCGCATCAGGTCAGCCATGGCGGCAACGCCGCGTCGCAACCCGGAGGTGCCGTCCGGCAGGCAGACTCCCGAATACCCGGTGCTGACGCGCCGCGGCCCGGGATGGAAGGGAAACGCAACCAGTGGTTGACCATCGCTGGAGAGCATCACCAGGTCTGCCGCCCCGTTCTGCGCGCGTGCGAAGTCGATATACGGAGGACGGTGGTAGACGGTGTGGTCGGGCGACGCGAGGACGAAGGCGTCAACGGCTGCCGACGAGGACTCATCGCTGAGCAGATGGGCTGTCATGCGTTCAGGGATGCGCAAGGAGCGTCCAGCCACCGCGATCGTGCCCATAGGACCGGACTTCGCCGAGCCGGGACGCTTGACCTGCACCGTCAACTCATCAGTCCCCGTACGAACCCCTCGTCACCAGGTTGTGGGCGTCGGGCGGCCATGATACGGAGCGTTCGCCGGCCAGCCGCCGCGGCACCCGGTTGGTCCCACTGCGGCTACGCTTGTTCGATGATCGCCGATGAGGCTGCGGTTTCAGCCATCGGGGCGCGGCGTCGCGGCATTCTCGTCTCTGAGCGCAAGCTGCTCCTCGGAGGCGGCGATGCGGTGCTTGTCGCAGCGGCCCTGATCGTCGCGTTCAACCTGCGCACGGGTCCGATCAAACACGTCGGTCTGTCCATCCCCTGGAGCGGCGTCGGCACGGTCACGGCGATCTGGCTCGGTGTGGCGCTCATGGTCGACGCCTACGACCTGCGTGCAGCGGTCAGTGTGCGGGGGATCTTCCGCTCGGTAGCCGCCAATGCGGCAGTCTCCGCCATCGTCCTTCTCGTGGTCTTCTTTGCCGTTCCCTACGGGGTGACGCGGCCGACCATCCTCATCTGGCTCCCGCTCGCCACCTTCGTCGTGCTCTCCTGGCGACTCGTCTACCGCCGCGTGTTCGCCCGCGCGATCTTCGCGGGCAGGATCCTGTTGGTCGCCGACGGTCAGACGCTGGACCGTGTCTGGCCGGAGGTCGATGCTCAGTTGGAGGGTCTCTATCGGATGGTGGGCACCTTCGACCCCGCCGACGCGGACGCAGGAGGTCGTCTGGCGCTGGCCGCGTCGCTCCACACCGCCGACATCGTGGTCCTCGGGGCTCACGAGGACATGCCGGAGGCACTCTTTGGCAGCCTCGTGGATTGCTACGACCAGGGAATCGTGGTGCGCTCGCTGGCCGACCTCTACGAGGAGTTGACTGGCCGCCTCCTGGTCGACCGGCTCAGGCAGAGCTGGCTGCTCTCCTTGCACCAGCGCAACCAGACGTCGCGGCTGTATGCGCTGTTCAAGCGCACAGTCGACATCCTGGCCGGCCTGGTCGGGATACTCCTTCTGGCCATCGTCCTGCCCTTCGTCTGGGTGGCGACGAAGCTGGAGGATCGCGGCCCGGTGTTCCATCGTCAGGTCCGCCTGGGGCAGTACGGCCATTCCTTCCAGATCCTCAAGCTCCGCAGCATGAGGATCCTGCCCGAGGAGGATCTCAGCTGGACCGAGACCAACGACCAGCGCATCACCCGGGTGGGTTCCGTGTTCCGCCGCCTGCACCTCGACGAGCTGCCCCAAGCGTGGAACATCCTCCGCGGCGAGATGAGCGTGGTCGGTCCCCGTCCAGAACAGCCGCAGTACGTCGAGGAGCTGCGCGCCAGCATCCCCTACTACAACACAAGGCTGAGCGTCCGGCCCGGGCTGACCGGGTGGGCCCAGGTCAACTTCGGCTACGGCAGCGGCCTTGAGGGCTCGAAAGTGAAGCTCTCCTACGACCTGTACTACATCAAGCGACAGTCGGTCGCGCTCGACATGCTGATCATCGCCCGCACGCTTCTAGCCGTCGCGACGCTGCGCGGTCGCTGACGCGTCCCCGCGGCGCCCTGAGTGCCTGCCGGGTCGATGGCATAATGCCCCGCGTCGCCGGGGCCGGTTGCCGATGAACCGCCGGCGCGCATCTGCTGCCGTCGCCTCGACCACCCGAATGGAGTCGCCTTGCCGCTGACCGATCTTGCCCGCGCGATCCCGGGCATCCTGCTCGCGGTGCTGCTCCCTGGGTACGCGCTGGCAACGCTGTTGGCGCCGAGGTGGCGCGCATGGGCGCGGCTGGCGGTGTCGCCTGGCCTCTCCGCCGGTTTTTTCGGCGTCCTGGGCCTGGGAATGCGTCTGGTGCACATCCAGTTCGAGCCGCTCACGGTCATCTCCGCCATCGTGGTGCTGTGTGGTGCCGCCGTCATTCGTCGCCGTCGTGCCGGCTCAATCCCGGAGGCCACCGCTCCCTGGTGGACGCCGATCCCAGCCGTGGTGGCCGGGTGCCTCGGCGCGGCCGGATTCGCCTGGGCGCTCCGTGGACAGGTACTCCCCCCGGACTGGGACGCGCCGGTTCACGCCGCCATGGCCGCGAGCATCGCCCGGGCCCACGACGTGCTGCCGTTGTTTCCCATCCCGCTGCAGCACACCGCGTTCGCCCGAGCCCGTCCCGGATTCGAGGCGATGACGGTCGTGGTCTCCTGGTTCGGTGGCCCGCCGCCGGCCATGTCGATGGCCCCGATCATCACCGCCGTCCTGGTCTTGATGCCACTGGGCTTCACTCTGCTCGCCCTCGAGGCGACCGGGTCGG
>CATPCA010000070.1 GCA_955652545.1 Candidatus Dormiibacterota bacterium | reverse complement strand
CGACGACGACGGCGAGCGGGGTCGCCTGCTCTGTCTCTGGGGCGAGGCCGGTCATCGAGCCGGAGACGCGGCGAGCGCAGAGGAGCGGCTCGAGCGCGGCGTGGCGTTGCTCGACCAGCACGGCGACCACCTTGAAGCAGCGCGCCATCGCCTGAGCCTCGGCCGCTGTTGCTGGGAGCGTTCTCAGCATCAGCGGGCGCGCGGAGAATACGAACTCGCACGGCAGGCGCTCGAGGTGGCGGGACCGAGCGAGGAGCTGGCCACGGCGTACGTTCGGCTGTCGAGCCTGCACACGTACCAGCTCGAGTTCTCCGCCGCCGAGGAGTTGGCGGCCCGCGCCGCTGACATCGCCGATCGGGCGGATGCCACCAATGCTCGCATCGCGGCCGCGCTCTGGCTGGGCTCCGCACAGTGCGACCAGGGCTGCCTCGATGACGGCTTGGTCCACCTTCGTCGCGCCTTTGACGAGGCAACGTCCCTCGAGCTGCACGACCTTGCCCGCCAAGCCCTCAGCAACACCCTCAGCGTGCTCGAGTCGTATGGACGGGTCGCCGAGTGCCGTCCGCTGCTAGAGCTGTACGGGGAGCGCACGCAGGATCCCTGGACCGAGATGATGGCCGCGTACTACGCGGGCTGGCTGCACCTCTGGGCTGCGGAGTTGGAAAAAGCCGCAGCCGCCATCGAGCACCTCAACCGGCTCGCGGACCAGTACGGCACCCGAACACCACTCACATGGGGTCGCGGTGTGCTCTCGGTCATCCTCGGCGAGCTTGGTCGCTTCGATGAGGCCAGGGTGCTGGTCCCAGCGCTGGACGACGACCTCGAGCGGCAGGAACTCGCCGAACAGTGGTGGGAGATCCTTCGCTTCCGGCTCGCCACGCAGGACGTTGGCGGCGCACTCGAGGTGGCAGAGCGCGTGCTGCCCTCAGCATGGTGGGCAGCGGGCACCTCACTTCCCGACGCCGCGGTGGAAGCGCTGCTCGCGGCAGGGCGCACCGACGACGCCGCCCGGCTGGTTGAAGATGTCAGCGCACAACCACGGGGTCGGATGAACACCGCGCACCTGCATCGATCGCGCGGGCGCCTTGCGCTGGCGGGAGGCGACGCCGCGTCCGCGGCGGACCACCTGGCTGCGGCCGTGGACGGTTTTCGGAGCGGTGGCTACCGGCTCGAGGAGCTGAGAACCCAGGTGTTGCAGACGCAGTCGCTGGTCATGAATGGGAAGGCAGCCCGGGCGGATGCCATGGTCCGCCAGCTCGTTGCCGAGAGCACCTCCTGCGGCGCGCTAACCATTGCGGCGTCTGCCGCCACAATGATCGACGGCGCATCGGTGGGACGCGCTCGGCGTCGCTGAGGACAGCGCTCAAGTCTGAGATCAACGGCGAATCGAGCCGGAGCGGCTGCGTCCGTCAGGGCAGACGTAGATGCTGCAGCGCGTGGTCCAGCCGGGCCAGGCTGTCTGCCCGGTGTGCCGCTTCGTCCACCGCGCGCAGCATCTCTAGGCGCGTGGGATAGCGGATCAGGTCGAGGCCCTCGTGTGCGTCGGCAAGCCACTGCGCCTGCTTCCTGTCTGTCGGTGAAAGTCGTCCTTCCATCGCCGAACCCCCCATACCGTCCCTGAGCACAATGGTAGCGTTTGGTACGATCGGCGTCTATGGAGCGGTGAATGTCGCGCCCCAGGCCGGGGTATATCGGTCCTCAGGCCGAAACCCGCGCCTCAGCCTGGTGCGAGCGCTCGTAGCCGCGCCTCGGTGGCTGTCGGGCCGCCGTCGAAGAGCTGGTGCAACAGGTAGTACTCGGTGAGCGGGTGATCGTCCGTGATGATGCTGCCGGCACCCACAAAGCGGTCGACTTGTGCATCCTGCAGCCACGCCATCGCGCGGAGTCGATCCGCCCAGGAACCGGCGGGCAGGTATGCGGCATCAGGTGCATCGGCGATGTCGGCGACAGCCTGGGGCGGCCCGAGGAACTGGGACACGCTCGCGTCGGTCCAGGCGATCGAGTCATCCGATCCCAGCAGGTAGACGCCACCGCTTCGCGGGGTGAAGAGCACGAGAACATGCGGGAAGACGGACCTGAACGTGCGCAGATGCTCCCGAAATTGGTCCAGGTCGACGCCGAAGTACAGCCACTGCAGCATCAGCCCCCCCCGGGTGAGGGCATGGTGCGCGTCGGCGTAGAACTGCTGCGTGTAGAGCACCGCGGCACCGGCCGCCTGAATGGGAGGCGGCGGATCAACCGTTATGAGGTCGTACCGTCGCGACGTGAGCTTGACGTAGTTGCGTCCGTCGGTGGTGATGATGCGCGCCAGCGGGCTGTGCAGGTACTGTTGCGCGTCGGCGTAGAACACGGGCATCTGCTGCGGCACCGACGGGGACAGGTCGACCGCGTCGGTGTGCAACCCCAGTTGCAGGGCAGAGCGGAACGTCGTGCCCATGCCGAAGCAGATGTCGAGAAGCGTGGAAGCGCCGGGCCGCATGATCTTGGGGATGTATGCCATCAACTTGGTGTCGACGCTGAGCGTCGTCATCGCGGTGCCGCTGGCGTAGAGACGACGCTTGTAGGGTGGGCCGCCCACAGCATCCACTGTGGAGAGGCGATCCTCGCTGTGGAAGAAGGGCAGCGAGCCGGCAGCGAGGCGATGCTCGGTGGCCGTGAGCAGCACCGGTGAGGCGGTGATCACCAGGATCAAAGGCACAGCGACAGCCGCGGCTGTCATCAGCGACAAGGTCCGTCGTCTGGCGTCCCGTACCTCGCGGCCGGCAATCATCAGCGCACCGGCGACACCCGCATCCGCGGCGCCGAGCACGAGGATGGAGGCGTTGGTGCCGAGGCTGCCCGCCAGGATGAAGGCTGCACATAGCGACCCGAGAATGCACCCGAATGTGTTCCACGCATAGAGCACACCGATGCTGTGCGATCCATCGGCGGCGTCGCGTGTCAACAGGCGCGCAGACAGCGGGAATGCGTAGCCCATGAAGACGGTCGCGGGCAGCAGGATCAGGGCGCGTGCGACGTTGATCGTGGGCAGCCACACGGTGGCGAGCGGAACGGTCAGCACAGTAAAGACTGCGACGCCGAGAAGGGCCGCTGCGAGCGCCGCGGGAGTATCGCGCCCGTTGTTGCTGCGACGCCGATAGATCCCGCCGCCAGTCGCGATGCCGAGGAGATAGATGGCCAGGATGATGACGAAGTTGTAGATCTGCGATCCCGTGCCCTCAGCCAGCATGCGAGTCCAGAGAACCTCCAGCGCAAGCGCCACGAACCCGGAGACGAACGACGCGGCAAACAACGACCGGCGCCATCGCGGCGACAGACTCGACTCCTCGCCGCTGGCGCTGGGCGCGAGAACGTGAACCGATGCGACCGTGCGCCCGCCGGACGCAAGGAACAGCGCGGTGATCCCCGCCAGCAGGTTGAGCGCCACCGCCACGTGCGTAGTCGCCGACAGTCCAAGCAACTCGATGAGCACGAAGCCCGCCACCAGGGCCCCGGCCATGGCACCGAAGGTGTTGGCACTGTACAGCAGTCCCATGTGCGCCCCGGCGGTGCGCATCGACGTGACCAGGTGGCGAGTCAGCAGGGGCAGCGTCAGGCCCATGAGAAAGGTCACCGGTGTCACCGCCGCAAGCGTCAGGAGCAGCCGGATCAGGGTCAGCTGGCCAACCGACGTGGTGTCGTACGCGGAGCTGTAGATGCCGGCGATGCCGTCGAAGCCGATGGGCACGAGCAGGGCGGCGGCACCGATAGCAACCTCGACCGCGCCGTAGGTCCGCAAGGGATGGCGCAGCCGGGGCGCCACCAGGCCGCCTACCAGCCCGCCGAGGCCAAGGCCTGCAAGGAAGGCGGTGACGATGGTGCCGATCGCCTCAGTGGTGTTGCCGAAGATGACCACCAGCTGGCTCGACCACACCACCTGGTACATGAGACCGGCCGCGCCTGAGGCGGCGAATACCCCGATGATCCACCGATTCGACCTCCGCCACGAGTCGGGGGGCGCAGCGGCGCTGGTCGGTGTCGCCGGCTTCGGTCGAACCTCGCTGGCGGGGGCGACTGCCTCCGCGCGGGACGCCCGACCTGTGGATTGGTGCTCGATCGTCGCATCTCCTTGGTTCGGAGCGCCTCGAGGCTCCTCGCTGGGCAGGACCCGTCCAGGTGCCCACAGGTGACAGTGTGCAGCCCTGTACCCACCGCGTCAGCGAGGATGATTAGAGCGATGTGACCCTGTCCCGTCTCCGGAATGTCCTGTCCACCTTCCTGGGCTCCCCGTGGGTGAGGCTGGCGGGCAGCGCGATCGCGGTGGCGGTGTTCATCCATGGCGTCGACCTGCCGAAGGCGCTGCAGCTCTATGGACACCTTGCTCCGGGCTGGACTGTTCTCGCCGTCGGCCTTGCCGCACTCTCCGTGGTGGCCAGCGTCGCCGAGTGGGGAGTTCTGCTGCGCGGGTGCGGCCACCACCTGGACTGGACCTTCCTCGGCTCCTGGTACCTCAAGGGGCTCTTCGTCAACCAGGTCGTGCCCGCCGGCGTCGGCAGTGACGCGGTACGTGCGCTCCGGTTGGGGGAGGTGACCGGACACGGCCCCATGGTCGCCTCGCTCCTGGCCAGCCGCATGGCCGGTACGCTGGCCATGTCCTGGTGGGCGCTGGCCGCTGCCGTCCTCGCGCGCGACCGCCTGCAGATCCTTGCGGTCACCGGTTTCGTCATCTTCGCGGCGGCAATGATCATCGCCTGGACCTTGGCGCTCGTCTCCGACCTCGTGAGAGAGCGCATCCCGGACCGCTTCCGCCTGGCCACGAGGCTGGGCCATTTCCTCCATCCCCTGACCGGCGCCTTCGACACCTACCGCGGCCGGCCAGACCTCGTGGGAAGGAGCATCGCGGGAGGCATCCTCGCCTGGGGCTTGAACCTCTTCTCGATGGCGGCCTTTTCCCTGGCTCTCGGCCCGTACGTCTCCTGGTCCGTCTTCGCACTGACCCTCCCTCTCGCACTTCTCGCCACCTTCGTCCCGATCTCCGCAAACGGCATCGGGGTTCGAGAGGGCGTCGTCGTCCTACTGCTCGTGCAAGCGCACGTGGCCGTGGCCACTGCCACCGCTCTGGCCCTCTTCGTCGACCTCCAGATGCTTCCCTTCGCAGTGCTCGGCGGCATGGTGTACCTGGCCGAGCACGGCCGTGGCCGGCGCGGCGGACGCGCCGAGCGTGGCGCTGCCGTTTCCCGATGACGTGACGCCGTCGCTGCCGCTTGCTGCCAAGGTCGACTAGAACGCCTTCCGCGTACGATGATTCGCCGTGTCCGCAGCCACAATGCCACCCGCGCGACGGAACGACAAGATCCGACGCCTGCTCGGGCCCCGCATGGCAGTTCGCTTTCTGAGCCTTCAGGCTGGACTGTTCTGTTTCGGGGTCGGCATTCCGCTGACCCTACAAGCGCATCTGGGGTTGTCGCCGTGGGACGTGCTGCACCAGGGCATCTCGCGTCACACCCCACTGACGATTGGACAGGCGAGCGAGCTCGTCGGTCTCGTCATCCTGCTCGTCGCCTGGTCGCTGGGCACTCGCCCGGGCGTGGGCACCGTCTGCAACATGATCCTGATCGGATTCTGGATCGACCGCGTCATCGCGTGGGGCTGGATTCCCGATGCGAACGCAGCGCCGCTGTTGGTGCGTTTCGCCATGCTCGCCGGCGCTCTCCTGCTCTTTGGCGTCGGCAGCGGAGCCTACATCGCGCCGCGGCTCGGCGCCGGCCCGCGTGACGGCATCATGCTGGCACTGGCACGGCGAACGCGGCGCCCTGTGACGCTCGTGCGCGGGGGCATTGAATCCACCGCATGCCTCGTGGGCTTTTTGCTGGGGGGGACCGTCGGCGTCGGCACCTTGTTCATCGCGCTTCTGCTCGGGCCCTCGGTGCATGCCGGACTGCGCCTCTTCGGGTTCAATCTTAACCCGGTCGCGCCGACAGTGGGCGCGGAGCGCGGTGTGGCCCGAATCGAGGATCCGCTGGCGGAGGGTCTCTAAGGAAGCATCGGGTGCACGAGCTACCGAGGGAACACCTGGTGATGCAGTTGGGCGAAGCGCGGCGGTGCGGCATCCGGCAGGCCGAGCTTTGCCGCAGCCGGGCCGAGCTTGTTCGCCAGGAAGTCGTCGAGCGCCTCCTGCGACCGCCACACGTCACAGATAAGGAGCCCGTCGCCCGTGGTGGCGCACACATGGGAGACGAGGCCCTGGGGTTCGTCCTCCGGTCGGGTGGTCCCCATCTCCTCGTTGAGCTGGTCGTACTGCTCCGTGGTGGCACCAGGCAGGTCGAGGAACATAGCGACGCTCATGAAGCGCATCCCCTTTCAGATTGGAAACGACCGGGCGGAGTATGACGGCGCACGGTGGCGGCGCCACGCCCGTTGACGCGGCTGACGTCCGCCGACGAACCCCTGACCTCGGCTTCGATGAAAGTACGCTCAGAGGCTAACGCTCACTAGCGAAAACGAAATGACTCTGCGGCCACGCGGCGTCGCCGCCGGTTCACGGGCCGGCGGCGACTCTTCAGTGGCAGGCGGCTAAAGCTGAACAATCACCGCCTTGGTCTCGAGGTAGTTTGATAGGACTTCCTCGCCCATCTCACGGCCCCAGCCGGATTGCTTGTAGCCGCCGAATGGCAGCTCCGCGCTGTACACGTTGTAGGTGTTGACCCATACGGTGCCCGCCTTGATCCGCTTGGCGAGCTTGTGGGCCTTCGAGATGTCCCTGGTCCACACGCCCGCGGCCAGGCCATAGTCGGAGTCGTT
>CATPCA010000069.1 GCA_955652545.1 Candidatus Dormiibacterota bacterium | reverse complement strand
TACGCCGCACTCACCCGTCCGATGCCGCAGTCCTTCGGTCGCGTCCTGGGTATGTGGATAGCGTTCTCCGACGACCTCGTGCACTGGGGCGAGCACCAGCCCCTGGCGCTGCCGCGGTGGGGGATGTGGGACGAGCTGCGGACCGGCGCCAGCGCGGTGCCCTTCCGCGTCGAGGAAGGGTGGCTCGAGATCTACCACGGCGTCGATCGGAACACCACGTACGCGATGGGCGGTCTCCTGCTCGACGCCGACAATCCCGCGCGGGTGATCGCGCGTTCCCCGGCGCCGATCATGGTGCCCACGACCGCCTACGAGCGGACGGGACTGTTCAACGACACCGTCTTCTCGTGCGGGCACATTGCGCTCGACGACAGCGGCGATCGTATTCGGCTGTACTACGGGGCGGCGGACAGCTGCATTGCGGCGGCCGACTTCGACGTGCGCGAGATCATCGACCAGATGGAAACGTGCTGAGGCAGATCACCCGCCTGGCACGGCGAACGCCGTCGATCGGACCTCGCGCCGTCGCGATCGCGGTGTACGCCGACGTCGCCGACAGCCTGGTGCCGGCGCGGGAGGCGGGGTTCGAGGGAGTGGCATGTGTCGATGACGCGGCTCGTGCTCTGGAGCTGTACTGCGCGCTCTGGGACGCCACCCGGCTGCCCTGGGTGCTCGAATGGTGCGAGGGCCTGCTCGACTTCGTGGTCGGCATGCAGGACGACGACGGGCAATGGGTGAATTTCATCCTCGACTGGAAGGGTTCGCGCAACCGCGAGGGCCGCACCTCGCAAGCGGGTGGGCTGTTCTGGCAGGCGCGCGCATTGCTTGCTCTGGCTCGGGCGTCGCGATCCCTCGACGACGAGCGCATCACCACAGCTCTCCGCCGTGGTCTGCCCCATCTGGAGAACGGTCCGGTGCCGTCGGACGTGCGCGTCCTCCACATCCTCACCGCTCTCCAACTGCGCGACAGCACCGACCACCAGCGGCTTGGCGACCTGCTCGGCGGCTGGCTGGACGAGGTGGCATCATGCCGCGTCGACGGCGTGCTGATGAACGCGCACGAGGAGCGCGGCCGCCCGCACCTCTGGGGACATCTCCAGGAGGGCGTGCTCGCTGAAGCGGGCATGCTGCTTGGCCGTGCTGACCTGGTGGACGTCGCCCGCCACAGCGCGAGTCGCGTGTTCCCCGGAGTTGTGGACTCCGGTTTCGACATGGAGCGCGTCCTGCCGTACGACGTAGCCTCATGCGTCGACGGCCTGGACCGGCTGGCGGCGGCAACGCGCTCCCCCGAGTACGGAGAGCTCGCGCGGCTGGCAAGGGCGTGGTTCGACGGCCGCAATCCCGCCGGGCGTGCGGTCTACGATCGTGAGGCCGGACGGGTCGGCGACGGCGTCGACCACGGTCGCGTCAGCGCCGGGTCGGGGGCGGAGTCGAACATCGTCGCCGCGAGGGCACTGTTTGACAGCACAGCCAGGCTGGCGTCGACGCTCATCGTGCCTCTGCCTCCCGCCGGCGTGTGACCGTGAACGCTCGCAGCCGCACCGACAGCCTGAGATGGGCCGTTCGTCTGTCCGTGGCCAGCGTCATGTGGAACGCTGCGGCGGGCGTCACCGCGACGCTGGCCGGCGTCTTCGCCGGCAGCCTGGCCCTGGTTGGCTTCGGCCTCGATTCCGTCGTGGACGGCGCCGCGTCATGCATGCTGATCTGGCGTTTTCAGTCCGAGGACAGGAACCCCGCTCGCGCCGCCGAGGTCGAGCATCGAGCGGCTCGCCTGGTCGGCGTGGCGCTGCTGTTGATCGGTCTCTACGTCGGAGCGCGCGCCGTCATTGCCCTGGCCACCCACTCCGCGACGGGCACCGCGGCGGTTGGGATCATCATCGCGGCCGCCTCCGTCGCGGTCCTCCCGCCGCTGTCGCACGCGAAGCGCCGCGCCGCCGATCACCTCGGCAGCCGGGCCTTGCACGGCGACAGTGTGCTGACCGCCATGGGCGCGGTTCTCGCCGCCGCGGCTCTTCTCGGCCTCGCTGCCACGCGGCTGTTGGGATGGTGGTGGGCTGACTCCGCCGTCGGCTTGGGCATCGCGCTCATCCTTGTTCGCGAGGCGCCCGGGATCCTGCGCCTTCCCGCGGCGTAGGTGCGCCTGGTCGACTGAACGCGGCCGCCGCAGGCGATTGGGATGAGAGCGGGCCATAGATCCGACAACCGTTTGACTGCCGCGTAACGAATCGGTTCGCAGTGAGTCAAACGGTACCCTGCCGTACAGACGGTTTCGGCGGACACCGGACATGGTCGGATCTCTCCCGGCCACCTGGCACCGAGGCGCGGCCCGGAGCAGTGAACGGTTCGGTGCGTTATCAGGTGGTCTCAACCATGCGCGCAAGGCGGGCCGCCGGCATGTCTCCGACCACGCTGCTCTCGAACGAAGCCGCTCAGAAGCTCCTCGAGTTCTCCCATGACGTCGCCTGCGTCGTCGGGTTTGACGGGCACATCAGACAGCACACCGCCAACTGGCAGCAGGATCCTGCCCAGTCGAATCGCGACGTTGCCGGGGCGCCCTTCATCAGGTTCGTCCACGCTGATGATCGGCAGGAAACGCGCCGCCGCCTCGAGATGTTGACGACCGGTGCGGTCGCGGCGATTGAGATCGAGAACCGCTTCAGCCGGCTCGACGGGACGTACGCCTGGCTCAGCTGGCACGTCACCGTCGATCGACGCGAAAAGTTGCTGTACTGCCGTGCCCAGGACCTCAGCAGCCGGACGACGAGCGCCGGCGGCGACGTCGAGGTGGAAGCGCGACGTCGGCTGGACATCTCGGATGCCGTTGCCGTCACCGATGCTGACGACGTGCTCCGGTACGTATCGCCGTCCTGCCGGCAGCTCCTTGGGTACACATCGACGGAGTTGATCGGGAAACCCGTGTCCCGGCTGATTCATCCTGATGACCGGGCGCTCGCCGGTCTGGCGAAGCAGGGCAACGCAATCGGCGAAGGCGCGCGCACCGTCAGCCTGCGGTATCGGTGCAAGGACGGCTCGTACGCATGGATCGAGAGCAAGAGCAAGGCGATCATCGATCCACTCACCGGCGCCGTGCTGGAGACGCAGGCGTTGATGCGCGACATCGGTCAGCGCAAGGACGCGCAGGAGAGCATCGAGCGTCAGGCCCTGACCGACGCTCTCACCGGGCTGGCCAACCGCACCCTTCTCGCCGACCGCCTGAACCAGGGGCTCAGGCACCTCAAGCGCAGCCCCGGGTTCGTCGGCGTGCTGATGCTGGACCTCGACCACTTCAAGGTCATCAACGACACACACGGCCATCACGTCGGCGACGCCGTGCTTCTGGAAGCAGCCGCGCGGCTCCAGCGCCTGGCGCGTCCAGACGACACGGTGGCGCGATTCGGCGGTGACGAATTCGTGGTCGTGGTGCAGGGTCTCGCAGATCCGGCCGACCTCACGGCTTTCGCAGATCGCATCGTGGCCGGGCTGCGCGCGCCGTTCCGGGTGGGCGACGACGAGGTTGTGGCCACGGTCAGCATCGGCATCGCCGTGGCGTCACAGCCTGACACCCTGTCTGAGGACCTGCTCCGCGAGGCGGACACGGCGCTGTACCGCGCCAAGGACCAGGGACGCGACCGTCACGAGGTGTATGGGGCCGCGCTCCAGGTGCGGGCGATGGAACGGCAGGAGACTGAGCGCCTGGTCCGGCGCGCGCTCGCCGAGGAACGGCTGATCGTGCGGTACCAGCCCATCGTGGAGCTGGCAACGGGTCGCACTGTCGAGGCCGAGGCGCTGCTTCGCATCGACGACGCGGAACGCGGGCCTTTCTCGCCCGAGCACTTTCTCACTGTCGCCGAGGAGACGGGGCTGCTGCCGGCGATGGATGAGCGGGTACGCACCACTGCTCTCCGCGAGCTCGTAGGGTGGCGTGAGACCCCCTCTCTGCGCGGCGTCGAGCGTCTCGCCGTGAACCTCAGTGCTCGCGAGCTCGCCAACCCGCAGTTCACCGCGCGACTCGCGGCTCGCCTCCACGCCGTCGGCCTGGAGGGAAGCGACCTGAGCATCGAGGTGACCGAGCATGTGCTGATGCAGACGTCGCACTCCGCGGTGACGTCGCTCGCCGAGCTCAGAGACATCGGCGTCCACGTCGGCCTCGACGACTTCGGTACGGGCCTGACCGCCCTCTCCCACCTCCACAGCTTCCCACTCGACTACGTCAAGATCGATCGCTCGTTCGTCGAGTACATCGCGGCCGACGCGCGAAGCTCGTCAATCGTCGCCGCGATCATCCACCTCGCCCACGCTCACGATCTGTCGGTCGTCGCCGAGGGCGTCGAGACAGCCGAGCAGCTCGCCACGCTTCGCCACCTTGGATGCGACCGCGCACAGGGTTTCCTCTTCTCGCCACCCGTCTCAGCTGGCGACTTCATGAATCTGCTCAAACGCGAAGCGGCGTAGCAGAGACGGGCACTGGACGGCCCACCGGACGGTTGGTTTCCTACCATTGCTGACGTGACCGACCAACTGACCGCGCCCCCCGCACCACCCCCAACAGCCACGCCGAAGCCGGCTGCGCGTGCTGTACATGCCACCAAGGTGTTTGGCCGCGCGGACGCGGCCGTTCGCGCGCTCGACGACCTGACAGTCGATTTCGCGGCCGGCCACTTCACCGCCATCATGGGCCCATCGGGTTCGGGCAAGTCCACGCTGCTGCACTGCCTCGCCGGGCTCGATGCCCTGACATCGGGCGAGGTGTTCATCGGCGATACCGAGCTCGGCGCCCTCAAGGACACTGAGTTGACGCTCCTGCGGCGCCGTCGCGTCGGCTTCGTCTTCCAGAGCTTCAACCTGGTGCCCACTCTCAACGCGCTGGACAACATCACGCTGCCGCTGGCAATTGCCGGCGTGTCAGCAAACGCGGCACTGTTGAGCGAAGTGGTGGGTTCGATCGGCCTCACCGATCGCCTCGGACACCGCCCCAGCGAGCTCTCCGGAGGTCAGCAGCAGCGCGTGGCCGCCGCCCGCGCACTGGTTTCGCGTCCGGACATCATCTTCGCCGACGAACCCACCGGCAACCTCGACTCGCGGTCGGGCGCCGAACTGCTCGGTTTCCTCCGCACGGCGGTGGAGAACTTCATGCAGACCATCGTCATGGTCACACACGATCCCCTCGCCGCCGCCTATGCGGACCGCGTGGTCTTCATCGCCGATGGCAAGACCGTCGACGAGATGAGCTCCCCCACCGCGGACGGAATTCTCGACATCATGAAGCACCTCGGCGCCTGACGGCGTGCTCAAGGTCACGCTTCGCGGACTGCTCGCCCACAAGCTGCGGTTGAGCCTGACAGCCGTTGCCATCGTGCTGGGGATCGCCTTCGTGTCATCGACCTTCGTCGTCGGGGACACCATCAACAACGTCTTTGGCGCCATCTTCACCGACGCCAACCAGGGGATCGCCGTGGTGGTCGAGGGGCAGACGCTGGCGGGCGCGGCCCAGGACATCGGCGGCGGCCAGCGACTCCCGGTTCCGGCAGTGCTGGTCCCGACGGTGCAGCATGTCACGGGCGTCAAGCAGGCCAACGGGGTCATCTTCCGCACCGGTGCAACATTGCTGTCGCCCAGTGGCAAACCCATCGGGGGCAACGGACCTCCGACGTTCGGCGCCAACTGGGTCGACAGCCCGACATCCCCGTACCATCTTCGTTCCGGGCATTCACCGCAGGCCGCCGACGACATCGTCGTTGACGCGGCAACCGCCACCGCCAACCAGATCCGAGTGGGCCAGACCATCCAGATGGTCTTCAACGGCGGCCCGCGCCAGCCGTTCCACGTCAGCGGCATCGCCGGCTACGGGTCCGCCGACAACGTCGCCGGGGCCACCATCACGTTGTTCACCACGGCGACCGCGATGCGGGTCCTCGACACCCAGGGCAACTTCGATCAGATTGCCGTGCTGTCCACGTCGGGGGTCAGCGATACGACGCTGCGCGACCGCATCGCGGCCGTGCTGCCCCCCAACATGGTGGCTCAAACCGGGGGTGCGCAGGCCAATCAGCAGAAGCAGGCGACGCAGTCGATCATCTCCATACTCAGCACCGCGCTGTTGGTGTTCGGTTTGATCGCGCTCTTCGTCGGCTCCTTCCTGATCGTCAACACGTTCACCATCCTCATCGCGCAGCGGTCACGGGAGCTGGCGCTGCTGCGCGCTCTCGGCGCCACGCGCCGGCAGGTGATGGTGTCGGTGCTCATCGAGGCCTTCCTCACCGGGGTGGTAGCGTCAGCGATCGGCGCCGCTCTCGGCATCCTCCTCGCCGTCGGCCTGGCCCGTCTGCTCGGTTTCTCATTGACCAACGGCGGTCTCACGGTGACTCCGCGGAGCATCATCGTCTCGGTCGTGGTGGGGACGGTCGTCACCCTGCTCGCCGCCATCCTTCCAGCCCGGCGGGCGACGCGAGTGACCCCGATGGCAGCCCTCCGGGATGCCGTGCCGGAGGCGCAGCCGGTCACCCGACGGCGCATCATCGGCGGCGCGATCACCGCCGCAATCGGCGTCATCCTCCTCGGCATCGGGCTCTTCACCAGCACCGGTCAAACGCTGCCGCTGCTCGGGGTCGGGACGCTGGCGCTCTTCATCGGTGTCGCCTACCTGGCACCACTGCTGGTGCGCCCGGTCGCCGGCGCCCTGGGCCGTCCGCTCGCGCGCCTGCGCGGTGTTCCGGGCCGGCTGGCGAGGGAGAACGCGATGCGCAGTCCGCGGCGAACCGCATCGACGGCTGCCGCGCTGATGATCGGCGTGGCGCTGATCGCGGCGGTTGCCGTCATCGCGGCGTCGTTCAAGGCCTCGGGCGAATCGGCGATTGCCGGGTCGGTGAACGCGCAGCTCCTCGTCACCGACACCACCAGCCAGGCGGGATTTTCCAACAGCGACGCCGCGACGCTGCGCGCCGACCCGCGCCTGGCCGACGTCACCGAGGTGCGGGCGAACTCCATCGTCGCCGCCTCGGCGAACCAGTCGTTGCTCGGCATCGATCCCTCTGCGATCAATCACACCGTGACCTTCGACATGGTGAACGGTGATGCCGGGTCCATTGCGGACCCCCAGAACGTCCTCGTCGACGACACCACCGCCAACGCGCGCGGTTGGACGACCGGGACCGTGCTGACGGTGCAGTTTCCCTACGCCCCGAAGCCGACGACCAAGCGAATCGGCGGTGTGTACAGGGGCAATGCGCTGATCTCCGGCTTCGTCGTGTCGCTGGCGACCTACGCCGCCAACTTTCCAACGCAGAGGGACGTGGCCATCCTCGCCGACCCCGCCCCCGGTCAGACGCTGAGCGCGGCGAACAAGGCCATGAGCACCGATCTCAGCGCCTACCCCACGCTGACGATCCAGACCAAGCAGCAGTTCGTCGACGCCAACTCGGCGAGCATCGACCAGGCCCAGTCGCTCATCGACGTCCTCCTGGTGCTCTCCATCGTCATCGCGGCGCTGGGCGTGGTCAACACGCTGGCGCTGAGCGTGCTCGAGCGCTCACGCGAGCTGGGGCTGCTCCGCGCTCTCGGTCTGACCCGCCGCCAGACGCGATCGATGGTGCGCTGGGAAGCGGTGATCATCGCGCTGCTCGGTGCCCTGCTGGGGTTGGTGATCGGCACCGGGATGGGTGCGGCGGTCGTCCGTGCGCTCGCCGACCAGGGGTTGAGCAAGCTGTCCGTTCCGGCGTCCCAGCTGCTCGCCTACGTGGTGGCCGCGTTCTTCATCGGCGTCGTGGCGGCTGTGCTGCCCGCTCGCCGCGCCGCCCGCCTCAACATCCTGGACGCCATCGCCTCGGAGTAACCGGCGCCGGTCACCAGGACCGCACCTCGGCGCGCACCGCGTCGGCGAGGGTGGCGGCCTCAGCGCCATCGATGCGTGCGGCCAGCCAGAGTCCGAACGTGGTGGCCGCGAGCATGCGCGAGCGCCGCCGAGCCAGGGTGTGAGCGCTGTCTTCAGCCGCCCGGCCGCCGTTGCTGAGGGCGTTGTTGAAGGCGTCGTAGAGGCGCGCGCGATAGGCGTTGGCACTCACCTCGAGCGCATCGCCCCGCCCCGAGAATTCTGCGAGTGAATTGACCCACAGGCAGCCCTTTCGCGCCGCCACCTGATCGTCCCGAAAGCGCGCGGCCAGCTTGCCGAAGAACACCTGGACGTCATCCGGCCCCGCTGTCGCGCTCTCCATCGGGCCCAGCAGAGGGCCCATGAACGTCGTGACGTAGTCGTCCAGCGCAGCGTCGAAGAGCTGCTCCTTGCTGCCGAATGCCTGGTACAGGCTGGAGCGGTTCAGCCCGGTCGCTGCCTCGACGTCGCCGAGGGAGGTACCCGCGTACCCTCGGCGCCAGAACAGCTCCTTGGCCGCCTCGATGACGGCGGGGATCGCGAATGTCCGCGGCCGGCTCATGGGCCACCCTCCCGGTCGGTCAGTTCTGGACTGCCTAGTACAATTCTAACGGACATGGCAGACGAAGTACACCACGTTGGGGCAGACCGGGACACCCCCGATCGAGCCGGCGGCCCGCGATCGCCGCACCCCGAACAGCAGCCCGGGACCGCATCAGTGACCACGGCCATCCCTGCGGGCATGTGGGACGCGCTGCTGGCGGACAGCGACATCTTCCAGGTGTCCGCGGGTGAGCCCATCTATGCAGCGGGCCAGGCACCGCCCGTGGTCGCGATCCTCAGCGGTCGCGCGCGCGTCTACATCGTGGCTGCGGATGGCCAGCAGTTCACCTTCCGCTACGCGAGTGGGGGGGAGCTGATCGGACTCGGTCCGCGGCTCGGTGGGCTGCGCACCTCCGGCGCTGAAGCGCTCACGGACACCACGGGGGCGATCATCTCGCTGGACCGGGTGCGCCAGCTGGCTTTCGAGCACCCCGCGCTGTCATGGACCATCGCCGAGGAGATGGCCTGCTGGGCGTCGAACGTGGTCCGCACGGTCGCTGAGGCCGGTCGGCTGCCGATGACGGCCCGTCTGGCGAGGCATCTGCTCGAAATCTCCGCGCCGACGCCCCGTGGCGTGGGTGCAGGCGTCACTCATCAGCGGCTCGCCGACGCGGTCGGCAGCGCCCGTGAGGTCGTCACCCGCACCCTCGGCGTGCTGCGACGTGCCGGCGTGGTGGAGACATCGCCGGGCTGAGTGATGATCACCGACGTGCGGCGATTAGCCCTCATCGCGCGCGGCGACGAGGCCCTCGAGCGTCAGGGCTGAGAGGGCGGCGGCGATCTCCATCACCGACCGGACGCGTGTTCTCGGCTAAACGCCGGCCTCGGCTGGTTCGGGGGGCCGCCCGATGATCCCAGCGGCATCGTTCGACTCAGTCCCAGCGGTTGCCTGGTCGACGAACTCGAGCAGGCGGGCCACCTCGATCGGCTTGGTGATGTAACCGATTGCTCCGGCAGAGAGGAAGCGCTCGATCCCCGAGGGCATGGCGTCGGCGCTCACCATCACCACGGGGATCGCTCGGGTCCTGTCGTCCGCGTGCAGCCGACGGATCACCTCGCCACCGTCGATGTCCGGGAGGTTGACGTCCAGGAGGATCAGGTGGGGTGCATGTTCCCTGGCCAGGTCGACTGCCAGCCCTCCCATCATGGTTGAAACCAGTTTGACGCCCGGCCGCAGTCGTGTGAAGAAAGTCTGCATCAACTCGATGTTGACGATGTTGTCCTCGACGTACAGAATCTTGCGGGGAGCACCCGGCGTGGCTTTGGCAACCAACGGCGCGGACAGCGCGGCTCCCGGCTCGGCGGGACGTTGGCTGGCGGTGAGGACGATCGAAAGCGTGGTCCCCGAACCCACGATGCTGCGGGCTTCCAGAGTGCCCCCCATCGCGTCGACGAGCTGTCGGGAGATGCCGAGCCCAAGCCCTGTCCCTTCCACTGCGCGAGCCATCCCGAGACGTTCGAACGGGACGAAGATGGTGCCGAGGTCGGCGGCCGCCATGCCGTACCCGGTATCGGAGACGTCGATCTGAATTGTGCCTTCACCGCGGTCAACCACACTGGTTACCACCTCGCCCCCGGTGCGGTTGTACTTGATCCCGTTGGCCAGCAGGTTGAGCATCACCTGCCTGAGGCCCTGGTTGTCGCCGAGCGCCAAATGGCGGGCGCCTTCCGAAAGGTCGGTGCGGAGAGTCACCCCGTGCGCCACCGCGAGGGGCTGCATCAGACCGGTCGCGTCGAGGACGGCGGCGGCGACATCCACGGGCTCCACGGACAGCCGCAGCTCGCCTCTCTCGAGTCGCGTCACATCGAGCACGTCGTTGATCAGGGCGAGGAGATGATTGCCGCCCTTTTCGATCGCCGCCACGTATTCGCGGTCCTGGTCGGCGAGCTCAGACAGGTCGAGCAGCTGGGCGTAGCCGAGCACAGCGGTGAGTGGGGTGCGGAGCTCATGGCTCATGCGCGACAGGAATTGCGTCTTGGCAGCACTGGCCACCTCCGCCACCTCGCGCGCATGCCGCAGCGCGGCTTCGTACTGCGTCCGTTCCACGATCCGTCCCAACACGATCCCGACCTGGGCCATGACGTCGAGCAGGGTTCGGTCGGCTTCGAACGGGCTCCCGGAGAAGAACTCGAGAACGCCGCCCACCTCGTCGCCGACCATGATGGGAAAGCCTGCCATCGCGCACATGTTGCCGCCGTTGATGAGGGCGCAGCGAGCTCGGTCCGGATCGTCCGAGGAAAGCGTCCGAAGGTCGGCGATGTGCTCGGGCCTGCCGCTGGTGAAGACGCGACCGGCGACGCCGACCTCGGGTGCGAAGAGGACGTGGTCGTGGCGGTGGAGCAGCTCGGTCGCCTGGTCAGGGTCGCGGACGCGCCAGATTCCGCTGGAGATGAGCGCCCCATCCGCTTCCTCGCTGGGCAGCAGGACGTGGCCGACCGTCCACCCCGTCTGGCTGCAGACCTCGTCGAGGGTTGTCTGCAGAGCGTGGGTCAACGAGGTCGGGGCACCATTCGCTGCCACCGACACCACCTGGAGAAGCTGGAGAAAGGCGTTGCGCCGCTCCAGCTCGGCCTCGATCTGCTTTCGCTGGGCGACGTCAGACACCGCCGCGGCGAGGTCGTCCGTGAGATGGTCCGTCATGGGGCCGCCCTTCATGCCGTATCACACGAGGCGCGGGCGATGAAGAGCGCCACGAGACATGCGCCACGGCGCGCTGTTCAGTACAGATACGCCTTTGAACGCGTCCCGTCTGTCATGCGGCGTACCGAACTTGCAACTCCCCGAACGGGCGTTCAAACCAGGGTCAACAGCGTCTGATTCCGTCACGCGTAACAGCGTGCCCACGTTTACATCTGTTTACCAGACGCGACTGCGCGGCGTCACTCGTCCGCGTTCTGACGCGCCGCCGCCGTCGCCTCTTCGGAGCATGCTCAGTGGGACGAGATGTCGTGCCACGGCGGTTCGACGCCGATCGCCAGCACCGCCACGACCAACGCCACAGCAAGAGCCCAGAGCATGACCCGCTCCTCGCGCGTGACCTCGGCCGAGCCGACGCCGCCTGACGACGCACGGACGGCGCGCTGGATGTAGGTGACCGTGTGAAGTGCGAGCACGACTGCGAGCACGACCACCGAGTCGGTGTGCAGCGTGGCCCACGTGCCGCGTTGCCTGCCCAGGGCCCAGAGGACGACCCCGGTGATGGTCGCGATGATCGCGCTGACGACGAGAAGGGGCGCCAGCAGGCGGGGGATGAGCTGCGGTGGCCCGTCGGAGCGGTACGGCTCGCGGCGCAGGTAGTAGTTGGCGACGCGCCAGCCGGTGCTGCCGAGCTTGACCACCAGCAGCGGGATGATGGCGAAACCGATCGCGAAGTGCACCTGGCGCAGGGGATCGAAGAAGGCCCCCGTCAGGTACACCAGGGCCAGCAACAGGAGCAGGACCAGACCGGAGTGTGAGGTGAGGCGCAGGTTGGACTCGAGCTGGGACTCGCCCTGCGAATCAGCCAGCCTTTCGACCCTCAGCGAGGTTGAGGCCGCTGGAGGGATCGAAGAGATGCAGCCGCCGCGGCGGCGCCGTCAGCACCACCTTCTCGCCGACCTTGAGCTCGGCTTCGGTGTCGACGATGGCCACGATGTCGCGGCCGGCGCTCTGGGCATGGATGAGCTCCTCGTTGCCGAGGAACTCGATGACGTCGACGTCCGCGGTCAGCTTCAGCCCGGGTCCGTCGGGGCCGCCGACGGTCAGGTGCTCGGGACGCACGCCCAGCGCGATGCTGTCGATGCCGCCGTCGCGAAGCATCGCTGCCTGCCTGTCGTCGAGGACGACCTCCGCGTCTTCGCCGGCGAGGCGTGGCCCGGCACCATTCTGCTCGAGGGTGAGGTCCATGAAGTTCATCGACGGCGAGCCGATGAAGCCCGCGACGAATCGATTGGTGGGCGACTCGTACAGGTCTCTCGGGGTGCCGATCTGCTGCAGCACTCCTTCGTTGAGGACGGCAATCCGATCGCCCATGGTCATCGCCTCGACCTGGTCGTGGGTCACGTAGATCATCGTCGCGGTGAGGCGCTGGTGGATGCGGGCGATCTCCGCGCGCGTCTGCACGCGGAGCTTGGCGTCGAGGTTGGAGAGCGGCTCGTCCATGAGGAACGCCGCCGGCTCGCGGACGATGGCGCGACCAAGGGCAACGCGCTGGCGCTGGCCACCGGAGAGCTGCCCTGGCCGGCGCTCGAGGAAGCGGTCGAGGTCGAGGATGCGGGCTGCTTCCTTGACCGCCTTGTCGATCTGGTCCTTGGGGGTCTTGCGCAGCTGCAGCCCGAACGCCATGTTGTCGTACACCGTCATGTGCGGGTAGAGCGCATAGCTCTGGAACACCATCGCGATGTCCCGGTCGCGCGGGGCCAGGTCGTTGACCCTTCGATCGCCGATGCGGACCTCGCCGCTGGTGATGTCCTCGAGCCCGGCGATCATGCGCAGCGCCGTCGTCTTCCCGCAGCCTGACGGGCCCACGAAGCAGACGAACTCGCCATCGGCGATGTCGATGTTGAGCTTGTCGACGGCCAGCGCGCCGCCGGCGTAACGCTTGGTCAGGTCATCGAGAACGACGTGTGCCATGGGCCCTCACTTGACCGCGCCGGCAAGCATGCCGCGGACAAAGTATCGCTGGAAGCTGAAGAACACGATCAGCGGGATGATGATCGAGATGATGCCCCCCGTCGAGATCACCCAGTAGTTGGAGGCCAGCTCGCGCACCTGGCTGAAGAGGAAGATGGTCAGAGGCACGTGCGCGTTGCCGCCCAGGAAGATCAGCGCCACCAGCAGGTCGTTCCACACCCAGATGAACTGGAAGATGGCCAGCGACGCCGCCGCCGGGACGCCGAGCGGAAGGACGACACGGCGGAACAGCTTCCACTCGCCGGCACCGTCGATCCGTCCGGCCTCGAGGAGGTCCCGAGGGATGCCGCTGTAGAAGTTGCGCATCAGGAAGATGCCGAAGGGCAGACCGAACGCGACGTGGAAGAGGACCACGCCGAAGACGGTGCCGAACGGGTTGAACCCTGTCGCCGAGCCGATCGATTTGTACAGGCCCGCCACTGGGATCAGTGCCATCTGGACCGGTACCACCATCAGGCCGACGATCACGAGGAAGACGGCGTCGCGGCCACGCCACCGACCGAAGACCAGCGAGTATGCCGCCAGGCTGGAGATCGTGGTGACGAGGATCGTCGTCGGCACGGTTATCACCGCCGAGGTGATCAGCGAGTCCAGCAGGCCACCCGGTTTCAGACCCTGGGAGAAGAGGGTGGAGTAATTCTCCAGGGTCAGTCGCGACGGCGCGGTCAGGACCGTCCACCAGCCCGATTGCGTGAACGTGGACTCCGGGCGCAGGGAGATGACCAGCAGACCGATCGACGGCACCAGCCAGAAGATCGCGATCAACGCGAGGATGATGTTGACAACCGGACGGCCCCTGCGCAGACGGGCGCTCAACCGGCGGCGCGAGGATGCGGGCGCCGGGGTCGCAACCGCGATCGTGCTCATCCCTTGATCCGCTTCAGGTTGAAGACCATGACCGGGATCACCAGGATGAACAGGACCACGGCGATGGCGCTGGCGAGTCCCGAAGCCGGGTTGCCGGTGAACCCGACGTTGTACATGTACAGCGCGAGCGTATTGGCGTCCTGCTGGGAGGTGCCGGGCGGCATGTTGAGGATGATGTCGAAGATCTTCAACACGTTGATGAGCATCGTCACGAAGACGACGACGAGCACCGGCGCCAGCATCGGGATGGTCACCCGGCGGAAGGTCTGCCACTCGCTGGCCCCATCGATGCGCGCCGCCTCGAGCACCTCGCGGTTGAGCGAGGCCAGCCCGGCGCCGATGGCGACCATGGCGAAACCGGACCAGATCCACATCATCGCGATGATCATCGCGACCTGGACGAGGGGCACGCTCAGCAGCGCCTGTGCCGTCTTGCTGAGGCTTCCCGTGGGCGTCAGGGACTGCGTCCCCAGGAAGGAGATGCCGGTGAAGCCCGCCTTGAAGTTGCCGGCGTCGACCTGGACGTGGAACGGTCCCTGGCCGACGTTGTCGAAGCGAAAGCCGCCGTTGGCCGCGGAGGTCGCGGTCGCCGCGCTGCTGCCGTCATTGCGCAGCAGGGTCAGGCGCAGGCCGGGGAGGCCGTCCTCGTCAGGGAACACGGTTCCCTTGGTACCGAGATGGGTGGGGGAGAAGTCGCGCCAGGCCACGCCGACGACGGCACCGGACGCCGACGCCGGCATCGCCGCCGGCTGCGCCTTGAGCACCTGCAGGGTGAACGGGCTGATCCCAGTGAAGCCCAGCGTGGCGACCTGCCCGCTCGAGACGGCGTTGGCGCTCTGCAGGGCGCCACCGGAACCCGCGGTCAGGTTGGTCGAGGCCAGCGTCGAGAGAGACTGACCCGCGGAGGTGTCGATCGGGTACAGCCCGGGCGGGTTGACGACGTTGCCCACCGTCTGGATGGCCGCGTTGACCATGCCGATGTGCGGGTCGGAGTCGAAGACCGCGCGCCAGATCAGCG
>CATPCA010000068.1 GCA_955652545.1 Candidatus Dormiibacterota bacterium | reverse complement strand
GCCCACCGTGTCGGCGACGCCGACGCGGTCGACGCCGAGCTCGGCGACGGCGGCGTGGATACGGAGCACGTCGGCTGGGTCCGAACGGAACGAGTCCTCGCAGCTGAACCGCACCTGCAGCCCGGCGCTACGGACCAGCTCGATGCACCCGGCGGCGGCGTCCAGGATCTCGCCGATGCGCAGGCCATGCGAGTGGGAGCGCAGCCACTCCGACGTTCCGAAGAGGAGATCGACGCCGCCCACGCCGCAGTCGACGGCGAGCCGCACGTCGGCTGGGACGCAGCGGGTGTGGGTGAGGACGGTGGCGCGCAGCGGCAACGCGGCAATCTCGCGACACGACTGCTGCGCGAGGGCTGACGCCACGGGCGTCGTGACCTCGATGTACTCGACGCCGAACTCGTCGACGGCGTGGGCGATCTGCCGTCTCTGCAACGGCGTGAAGTGCGCGGCGGCGAACTGCTCGCCCTCGCGGAGCGTCGATTCGATGATCGACAGGCGCTCGATGGTCATGTGATCGATCCGTGTGTGTGGATTGACGTTTCTGCGTCGGAAAACGAAAAGAGGACACCCGCGGGGGTCCTCTTCGGTGCTCGGTGTCGCCGGCTGAGCTTGGGCTCAGCGAGCAGAGTCGCAGGGCACGTCAGGTTTCCCGGCGGGGAACGACCGTGCCATCGATTTGCGGGCGAGGTGCGACATCTGCATGAATTGACGGGCAGGGTACGGGACGTCCGGGGTTTTCGTCAACCGCCGCGAGCCCCGCGAGTACGAAGTCGATCGTGGCCGCGAGCGCGCCGGCCCTACTGTCGGAAGAGGCGGAAGGACAGGACGCCGCCGCCGATGGCAACGAGCGTGAGGATGATCAGCACGATGATCACCAGTGGCGGGCCACTGCCGGAGTTGCCGTTGCCGTCCGTCGCCAAGGGGAGCGACGCGGGAGTGGATGGCGTGTCCGAGCTGGGCGTCGTGACCGCGACCGCCGGCGGGGTGTCGGACGGCGTTGGCGTCGGGCTCGGCGTCGGGCTGGGCGTCGTCGCGGGCCTTGGCGTGCTCGATCGTGCGGTCACCGGTCCAAGCGAGAGCTGCACGGGGCTGGGAGTGGGGCTGGCGGCGGCGGTGACCTTCACCAGGCCGACGCCGCACGTCTGCGGAGTTGGGAGGCAGTAGTAGTTATACGTGCCGACCCCGGAGAACGTGAATGGATACGACCCCTGTGCGTCGATGAGTTGTCCCGAGGTCGGGAACGGCGAGTCACCGCCGCTGCCCGAGCCATTGCTGCCGCACGTGGCATCGCACAGCGTCAACGTCTGCGGGACGCCGGTCTTGTTCTGCCAGGTCACCGTGCCGCCCGATGGCGTGGTGACTGCGCTGGGCTGGAAACAGTAGGCGCTCCTGGCCGCCGTATGACCTGAGCAGCCGGGCGCGGTGAGAATGCTCACTGTGACCCCGGCTGCCCTGGCCGCAGCTGGTCGCGCGGCGAGGAGGCCAAACGACATGGCCACCGAGGCTGCGAGCGCCATGATGGCCACAGCGCCGGCGCGCAGACGGAGCCGGTACCGCACGTGGTTCCCCCTGCCGGACACGATCCCGCCCGTAGCTTATCCCGGCCCGGGAACGAACGCACAGGCGAACACCGGATCAGACCGCCAGCGCGGCGATCACTGCGGCGGCCACCTCGTCGGTCGTCGCTGTCCCGCCGAGATCGCGGGTGAGCACCCCCGCCGCGATCACCGCGTCGACCGCGGCGCTGACCGCGGCCGCCCCCTGGGTACTGCCCAATGAGTGCTCCAGCATCAGGGCGATGCTGAGGATCGCGCCGACCGGGTTGGCGATCCCCTGGCCGGCGATGTCGGGGGCGCTACCGTGAACGGGCTCGTAGAGCGCGGGGCCGACGCCCTCGCCGGCGGGCAGGCTGGCCGACGGAAGCAGGCCGATCGAACCGGACAGCGCCGCGGCCTCGTCGCTGAGGATGTCACCGAAGAGGTTCTCGGCGAGGATCACGTCGAGGTCGCGCGGTCGCTGCACCAATCGCAGAGCGAAGCTGTCCACCAGCGCGTGCTCGAGGCTGACGGCCGGGTACTCGCGGGCGACGTCGTCGACCACCTCGCGCCAGAAGCGGCCGCTGGTGAGCACGTTGGCCTTGTCGACTGAGACGAGCCGGCGGTGACGGCGCAGTGCCAGCTCGAATGCGGGGCGCGCAACGCGCTCGATCTCGGCACGCGAGTACGCCATGGTGTCGTAGGCGCGCTCGTCGGCGCCGCTACCCGAGCGGCCGCTCTCGCCGTAGTAGATGCCGCCGGCGAGCTCGCGAACCACGACGATGTCGCAGCCGGCGACGACCTCAGCGCGCAGAGTTGTGCGGTGCTCGAGCCCAGCGTGGACCCGCACCGGTCGAAGGTTGACGCACAGCTGCAGGGCCCGTCGCAGCCGGATCAGCGATGACCCGGGTCTGGCGTCACCGGTGAGATGGTCCCATCGCGGCGACCCGGTGGCGCCGAAGAGAATCGCGGTCGCGTCGGCGCACGCGGTGAATGTCTGGCCCGAGATAGGCGCGCCCTCGGCGTCGATGGCGGCGCCGCCCACGTGACGTTCCACGATGTCGATACGGATGTGGTGCATGTCGCAGGCCGCGCGGAGCACACCCTCGGCGGCGTGCGTGACCTCGGGACCGTCGCCGTCACCGGGGAGCACGACGATGCGCGCCTCATCGTTCACCGGCCGACGCTAACACCGCACTCGGCGTGGCTGAACAGTCGTGCACCGTCAATGGGCAACGCAGCGCTCAGTCGTCGTCCTCAGCGCGCTGGCTGGCCGACCCGGTGTGCCGTACGCGCAGCGAAGGGCCGCCCGGCGCCGCGCGAATCGTCCAGAAGTCAGCGGCGAGGCCGGCGTCGAGGATGTAGGCGTAGGGCATGTACCCATAGCCGGCGTCGCCCCAGCCCGTGCCCCACGAGTTGCGGATGATGAATGCCTGCCTGGCATCCTCGTAGCCCACGCACACCACCGCGTGCCCGCCGACCGGGCTCTCCGACGGCTGCGGCAGCGGGATCACCCCGGTGCCGGCAACCCCTGACGATTCGAACGAGCTGAACACGGTGAAGCCGAACACGAATGTGAAGCGCGAGGCGATGCACGTCTTCAGCTGAGCCAGCGACTGGGTCACCCGCTGGTAGCTGCCGACGCGGTCGCGAACCGCGTCGCTGAACGCCTGCTGCGGCGGCCGCTCCGCGAACCGGTTGATGTCGTACGGCCAGTCGGTCTCCGGACACACCCCGTCCGCCGCGATCACCTTGATGCCGTCGCGGAGCTGCGCGCCGCTGTCGCTGTCGACGTTGCCCTCGAGGACGCGCTCGTTGTAGTAGATGAAGAGCCGCGATGGTGTCCAGGTGGGCGCGATGCCGGAGCGGATCTCGTCGAACTGCACCGCCCCGGCGATGGCATTGGCGGTGCAGGAGCCAAGCTGTCCCTGGTCGTAGACGGGCGGGCACTGGGGGCGGAGGTCGACGACGGCGGGCAGCTGCGCCGACGCCAGGGGAGGCGCCAGCCAGTAGCGGTCCCGGTGGTCGGGCAGGTCGCGCACCCACCCGTAGCCAGCGATTCTCACGGCGCGGATTTTGCGCTGTCGGCCGCCCCGATTGGGCCGGACCCAGGCTGGGCGCGGCGGCGGTGCACGGCCGCCGGCCCAGCCCGCTGAGATCGAGTGCTACGCTCGCGCGCAGTCGCCAGCAGCCAGATGCAGTCGCGAGGTCTCTCCATGCCCACGGGCACACCCGACACCCGCGCACGCCGCGCGTCCACCACACCGCGCGGAAAGTCCGCCACCGCAGCTGCCGCCACGCGCCGCGTTGCCCCGGCCAAACCCGGGGCGGGCGCCAACGGAGCCCGGCCGCGGCGCAGGACGGCGCACAAGTGGGTGTATCTCTTCGAGGAGGGTGACGCGTCGATGCGCGACCTGCTCGGTGGCAAGGGCGCGGGCGTCGCCGAGATGACCCGGGCCGGCCTGCCCGTGCCCCCCGGGTTCACCATCACCACCGAGGCGTGCAACGCGTTCTACGACAGCGGCCAGAAGTTCCCCAACGGCATGTGGGAGCAGGTGCTCGCCGCGTTGCGAGAGACCGAGCGCAAGACCGGCAAGCAGTTCGGCGACCCGCGCAACCCGCTGCTGGTCAGCGTCCGCAGCGGTGCCAAGTTCTCCATGCCGGGGATGATGGATACAGTCCTCAACCTCGGCCTCAACGCGCAGACGCTGCGCGGACTCGCCGAGCTCACCGGCGATCAGCGCTTCGCCAAGGACTCGTACCGCCGCTTCATCCAGCTGTTCAGCAAGATCGTGCTCGACGTCGAGGGCGACCTGTTCGAGCACGAGCTCGACGCCGTCAAGAAGAAGGCCAGGGCGCGCACCGACGCCGACCTCAAGCCGGCCGCCCTCGACGAGGTCATCGAACGCTACCGCAAGCTCGTTCGCAAGCACGCCGGCGTCGAGTTTCCCGAGGACCCCATGGACCAGCTGCGCGAGGCGATCGGCGCGGTGTTCTCGTCTTGGAACAACAAGCGTGCCGTCGACTACCGCAATTTCAACAAGATCCCGCACAACCTGGGCACCGCAGTCAACGTGCAGTCGATGGTCTTCGGCAACATGGGCGACGACTCCGGCACCGGCGTCGCCTTCACCCGCGACCCGTCGACCGGGGAGAAGGTGCTGTACGGCGAATACCTCACCAATGCGCAGGGCGAGGACGTGGTCGCGGGGACGCGCACGCCCAAGCCGATCAGCGCTTTGGCCAAGGACCTGCCCAAGGCGTACAAGCAGTTCACCACCATCGCCCGGCGGCTCGAGAAGCACTACCGCGACGTGCAGGACATGGAGTTCACCATCGAGCGCGGTCACCTCTACATGTTGCAGACCCGCAGCGCCAAGCGCACCGCCGAGGCGGCGGTGAAGATCGCTGTCGACATGGTGCGCGAACGGCTCATCACCAGGCAGGAGGCGGTCCTGCGGGTCGAGCCCACCCACGTCGACCAGCTGCTGCACACCCGCCTCGACCCCAAGGCAAAGGTTACCGTTCTCACCACCGGTCTGGCCGCTTCCCCGGGGGCGGCCTATGGCAAGGCGGTGTTCGACGCCGATCGCGCCGAAGCCCTTGCCGCCAAAGGCGAGAAGGTCATCCTGGTGCGCATCGAGACCAACCCCGACGACGTGCACGGCATGATCGCCGCGGAGGGGGTGCTGACGGCGCGCGGCGGCCGCACCTCGCATGCGGCTGTGGTTGCGCGCGGGATGGGCAAGCCCTGCGTTGCCGGGGCCGAGTCGGTCCGCGTCGACCTCACCAAGCGACAGTTCGTCGCCGGCGGCAAGACGGTCAAGGAAGGTGAGTACTTCACCATCGACGGCAGCACCGGGCGGGTGATCGCTGGCCAGGTGGCGATGATCGACCCCGAGATCTCCGGCGAGCTCAAGGAGCTGCTGCGCTGGGCCGACGGCTTCCGACGCATGCAGGTCTGGGCCAACGGCGACTACCCGCACGACGCCGTCCTCGCCCGTGAGTTCGGCGCCCAGGGGATCGGACTGTGCCGCACCGAGCACATGTTCATGGAGCAGTCGCGGCTGCCCATCGTTCAGACGATGATCCTGGCCGAGACGGAGAAGGAAAGGCGCGCCGAGCTGGCCAAGCTGCTGCCCTTCCAGCGCGACGACTTCTACGGCATTCTCAAGGCGATGAAGGGATTACCGGTGGTGATCCGTCTCATCGACCCGCCGCTGCATGAGTTCCTGCCGTCCCTCGAGGACCTGCTCGTCGAGGTCACCGCTGCCCAGGCCCGTGGCGAGCCGGAGAAGAAGTGGCGGAAGAGCGCGACGATGCTCGAGGCGGTGCGCCGCCTGCATGAGCAGAACCCCATGCTGGGCATGCGCGGCTGCCGGCTGGGCCTGATGTTCCCCGAGATCATCGAGATGCAGGTGCGCGCGATAATCGAGGCGTCGGTGCAACTGCGCAAGGAACGCGTCGACGTACACCCGGAGATCATGATCCCGCTGGTCGGTACGCTCGAGGAGCTGCGCCGCACCCGGCGTTACCTCGAGGAGACGGTGCGCACCGTCTTGGCCGAGTCGAAGACCAAGGTCGACTACAAGTTCGGCACCATGATCGAGCTGCCGCGGGCGGCGCTGACGGCGGGTGAGATCGCCGAGGACGCGGAGTTCTTCTCCTTCGGCACCAACGACCTGACCCAGACGACGTTCGGCTACTCGCGTGACGATGCCGAGGGCAAGTTCCTGCTCCGCTACGTCGAGGAGAAGATCCTGCCGGCCAACCCGTTC
>CATPCA010000067.1 GCA_955652545.1 Candidatus Dormiibacterota bacterium | reverse complement strand
GGCCACCGCTCGCGAGGCAGCGCTTCGCCTGAACATCGACGACGAGTCGGATCCCCGCCCGCTGCTCGACTCCACCGAGATCGGCGACGACAGGCTCGCGCTGCTCTTCACATGCTGCCACCCTGCGCTGGCGCCCGAAGCCCGCGTCGCGCTGACCCTGCGGCTCATCGGCGGCCTCACCACCCCGGAGATCGCACGCGCTTTCCTGGTGCAGGAATCGACGATGGCGCAGCGGCTGGTCCGCGCCAAGCACAAGATCCGCGCCGCACGCATCCCCATCCGTGTCCCGCCGCCGCCGCTGCTCACCGAACGGCTCCAGTCGGTGCTGGCCGTGATCTACCTCATCTTCAACGAGGGATACCTGGCCAGCGCCGGTGCGGACATCGTTCGCGACTCGCTCTGCGACGAGGCGATCCGCCTCGCGCGTCTGACGGCCGTCCTCATGCCTGACGAACCGGAGGCCGCCGGGCTGCTGGCGTTGCTCCTCCTGACCAACAGCCGCCGCGCCGAGCGCCAGGGCACAGAGGGTGAGCTGCGCACGCTGAAGGTACAGGACCGCTCTCGATGGGACCATGACGCCATCGACGAAGGCCGCGCGGTCCTGGAAGCCGCGCTTGGGCGACACCGCACCGGGCGCTACCAGGTCGAAGCCGCCATCGCAGCAGTGCACAGCGAAGCCGCGACATCGTCCGCCACCGACTGGACCCAGATCTCGGCTCTCTACGCGACGCTGCGCGAGATCGCACCGTCGCCCATCGCCGCCCTCAACCACGCTGTCGCCATCGCCGAGGCCGGCTCGCCTGAACAGGGCCTGGCGCTGGCCGACGCCGTCTCGGAGTCACTCGATGACTACCACCTGCTCCACGTCACCAGGGCCGAGCTCCTCGCTCGGCTCGGACGGATCGACGATTCACTGGCCGCTTACGACCGCGCGCTCGAGTTGGTTCGCAACGACGCTGAGCGCGCTCACGTCGAACGACGACGCAGGGACGTGCAATCGGGCGTGTAGCAAGCCGCCCCGACCACAGGATCGTAACCGTGAGGCAAGGGGATGGCGACGAGCGAAGACCATCCTAATGTTGTTGTGGCTGCTGTCCTTCGGAACCCGTCTGACCCGAACCTCTGGCAGTCCGCGCACGCAGGCGAGGATGTCGACGAGATGAGTTTGGTCACCTTCGAGGACCTGATCGCCGTCGCGCTGCGCGAATACGGGTATGAAAACATCCAGCTGACCAAGCACCACGACAACGGTGCCGATCTCATGGCCAGCCGCAACGCGCGGCGAATCTCAATTTTCGTTAAGAGATGTGAAGGAAGAGTCGACGAAACAGCGGTCGTCCAGGCGCTGCAGGGCAAGGTTGCACACGGTTGTGCCGGCGCCATGGTGATCGCGAGCTCGGTCTTCACGCACGAAGCTAGGAGGGTGGCGAAGCTGCGCGGCGTCACCCTCTGGGATCAGGACGACGTGGCCAATCTGCTGCACAGCACGGGTATAGCCTCCCGCACGCGGACGACCGTCCCGAACTGCGCAACCTGTGGAACTCCGATGACGTTGCTCTGGCAGCTGCGTCCCTCCTGGGGATGCTCGAACAACCGTCCCTGCGCGGGAAGGGTGAAATACCGCAAGTGGGTGCTGAAGGTTTCCGCTCACCCACCGGCTGAGGCCGTATCGGTGAGCCCCGAGCCGCAGCAGTCGCCTGCTCCGCCGGTGGCGGCGCAGGGACTGCCGCACCCCTCGACGGGCCAGCGCGGTCGCTTTGGCATTCCATCCCTGCGGCGAACCCTGGCGCTACGCCGGGATCACCACGGCCTGCAACCGCACCACTAGCGGACACCTCGGCTGGTCCACAGCGTCATCTGCCCGCCGGCTTGGCCCTGCGCCGCCACGCGTCCTCGAGAAGCTCACCCACCACTCGCGGTGTGGCTGCCGCGAGGTTCACATGCACACCACGCAGCCGCTTGCCCCACCACAACGCTTCGCACGCAGCCCAGTGCATGGCCACCATCGCGTGCACGTCGCCCTCATCGAGCATCACGTTGAGGTGTACCGCGTCCGGCAGCGTCGCGAAGATCCTTCCGCCCACCCGGAACGAGGGGAACCCATGGTGGTCCTGCTCTGTCGCGTCGGGTAGCGCCAGGGCAATGCGGCGCACCTGGGCCGGCCTCACCACGGCAACAACATAGCCACGCGACCCTAGTCGATGGCGCGCCGGATGAACCCGCGCATCCCGACATAACCGAATACCGCCAGCGCCGCCAGCAGCGCCAGCGGTGGAATCCACGTGAGCATGTGCACCCCGTTCGGCAACAGCGCGGCGCGCGTCCCCTCGCTGACGTAGGTCATCGGGTTGAACAGCGTCAGCACCTGGAACCACGGCAGCTTGCTCAGCGACGGCCACGGGTACTGCGAGCAGCCGGTGAAGATCAGCGGCGTCAGCACGATCGCGAACATGATGTTGATGCGCCCCGGCGTCACCACGGTTCCCAGCGTCATTCCCATCGCGCCGCCGGCCAGCGAGCCCAGCACCACCATCGCCACCAGCAAGGGGAGCCCGCCGACATTGAATGGAATGCTTCCCAGCACCAGCCAGCCCACCGGGAACATCACCAACCCGGCGATGATCGCGCGCCCTGCCGCAAACACGATCTTCTCCGCCGCCACCCAGCTGGCCGGCAGCGGCGCCAGCAGCCGGTCCTCGATCTCCTTGGTGAAGGAGAACTCGATGACCAGCGGCAGCGCCACGCTCTGCAGCGCGGTGAGCATGATCGTCATCGCCACGATGCCGGGGAACAGCTGCTTGGCGTAGGCGGGGTTGGTGAAGCCGAGGTCGGTGAGGACCCGCCCGAACACGAACAGCAGACCGAGCGGCTGCAGGATGACCTGCGCGAGGAACGCGGGCAATTCGCGCCCGGTCACCGCCACGTCGCGGCGGAGGATCGCCAGGAATGCAACGAGCGACGAGCCTGACAAGCGGGTCTGCGGTGCGGCGACGGTGGCAACGGCCATCAGCGCAATGCCCGGCCGGTCAGGTGGATGAAGACGTCCTCGAGGCTCGGCTTGCTGATGCTGAGGTCGACGAGCTCGCCGCCGTGGTTGGCGATGACTCGCGCCACCGGGGCGACGAGCAGGGGCGCGTCGACCGACGCGTAGAGCCGCAGGTGGTACGGTGTGCCTGCCGGCGGTGTGGTGTTTGCTTGCGACGGTGGACCACCAGCGGCGCCAGCACCACCACCGAACGCGGCCCACGGGTTCATCCCCGCGGGCGGACCGGCAGCGCTCTTGGTCACCGGCTCGACGCGTTCCACCCCGGGCAGCTCCCCCAGCGCGACCTGCAACGCGTCGCGGTCGCCGCCGTCCAGCACGATGCCAACCTCGAGGCTGTTCCGGCCCGGCACGGTGTCCTTGAGCGCGTCGGGCGTGTCGCTGGCGAGCAGCTTGCCGTGGTCCATGATCGCCACGCGGTCGCAGAGCGACGCCGCCTCATCCATATCGTGCGTGGTCAGGATCATGGTGACGCCGCGCGCCTTCAGGTCGCGGATGCGGTCCCACACAAACAGCCGCGCCTGCGGATCGAGCCCTGTGGTCGGCTCGTCGAGGAAGAGAACCTCGGGCTGATGCATAAGGGCGCGCGCGATCATGATCCGCTGCGACTGTCCGCCAGAGAAGAAGTCCACCTTGTCGTCGGCTCGCTCGGTGAGGCCGAACTGTTCCAGCAGCTCGTTGGCGCGACGCGTTCGCTCGTCGGCAGGGATACCGAAGTACGCCGCGTGGAACAGCAGGATCTGACGTGCGGACAGGGCTCGGTCGAGGTTCGAACGCTGTGGCACGACGGCGAGGCGACGCTTCGCACCGACCGGGTCGCGCACCACGTCAACGCCGGCCACCTCAGCGTACCCGCCCGTGGGGCGAACCCGCGTGGTGAGCACGCCGACCGTCGTCGTCTTCCCCGCACCGTTGGGTCCGAGCAGTCCGAACACCTCCCCATGGCCGACGGCAAAGCTGACGCCGTCGACCGCGTTGGTCGGGCGCTTCGGGTAGCGCTTGACCAGGTCGTCGACGCGAACGACGACGGCTCGCGCGCTGGCCGCGATGGCGTCGTTGTACGTTTCGTCAACCGCGATCGACACGGCGCGCTGGTCAGCACTCATGGTCCCGACGGTACCCGCTGCCCGCCGTGGCGTGCACCCGCGCGGCGCCCCTGATGCAGCCCACGGGTGCGGCCATGGCAACCGCTGCCATGGCCGCACTGTCGGGTGACTCTCAGGCGGCCGCCGCCTTGGCGAACGCGTTGAGCTCGAGCGGCCATCCCTCGGGCGACGCCAGCGCATGGCGGTTCGCTTCCCAGCCCTCGCCGTGGCGGTCGAGGTTGCGGTGCTCCAGCATCACGTTGGTGCGCTTCAGTCCGTCGGCGACGAACGTCACCTCGACCTCGCTCGTCTTGCTCGTGTCGGTCTCGATCTGAAACTGGTTGTTCAGGTCCCAGCTGAAGACCAGTCGGTTCGGTGGCTCATAGGCCAGCACCCGCGCCCAGCGGGTCTCCCTCCCGCTGACTTCGCGGTCATAGATGTTGCCGCCGACTCGCGGCTCGAACACCATCTCGGCGAGCTCGCCCTCGATGAGGTGATGCTCCTTCGGCCACCAGGTTCCGATCTGCTCGGTGAACACCATGAAGGCGTGCTCGATGGGCGCCTCGACGACGATGGACGCCCGGACGGATGTGCCTGCTACCTGCGTTGCCATGGGGTTTCCTTCTTCCTGTCCCTGTTCTGCTGCTGCCTTGAATGCGCGCAACTTGTGGTTCCAAAAACGCTCGAAGTACGTGCGGATCTCCTCGATCCCCCGCGGGTCGACGCCGTAGAGCCGGCGATTCGCCACTGGCCGGTCGGTGACCAGCCCCGCCTGCTTCAGCACCTTGAGGTGCTGCGACACCGCCGGCCGGCTGACCGGCAGGTCGCGAGCGATGGCGCCGACCGCCATCGGCCCGTCGGCGAGGCGCTCGAAGATGGCGCGTCGCGTGGGATCTCCGAGGACGCTGATGGGGTCTAAGTTAGCTATCACTTACGGTAAGCGTAGACGC
>CATPCA010000066.1 GCA_955652545.1 Candidatus Dormiibacterota bacterium | reverse complement strand
GAGGATGCGCGGGGCCTTGTCGGCGAGCGCCTGCTCGAGCTCCTGGATGTTGCTGACCTCGACGTTGATGTCGCCATCGGGGTACGCCTTGCGCACGGCGCGCAGCGACGGCGTGATGCCGCCGACCAAGGCAAGGTGGGTGTCCTTGATGAGAACTGCGTCATACAGGCCCATGCGGTGGTTGAGGGCACCGCCGATGCGGGTCGCGTACTTCTCGAGGCCGCGCAGTCCGGGTGTGGTCTTGCGGGTGTCGAGGATCTTGGTCTTGGTGCCGTCGACTGCTTTGACATAGCGCGCCGTCATGGTGGCGACGCCGCTCAGGTGCTGCAGGAAGTTGAGCGCGACACGCTCGGCGGTGAGCATCCCCCGAGCCGGGCCGGAGATGCGTGCAACGATCTGGTCCTCCTGCACCTTCTCGCCATCCTTGGTCTTGGCGTCGAAGCCGATGCGTTCGTCGACGATCGCGAACACACGCGCAGCCACCCGCAGCCCGGCGATGACGCCGTTCTCCTTGCACACGATCTTGCCGCGACAGGTCATGTCGGCGGGGATGACGGCGTCGGTGGTGACGTCGCCGGCCCCGATGTCCTCGGCGAGCGTCGCGCGGATGAGCGAGTCGAGGGTGTCCGGCGTCAGGGCCTCGGTGATCGGGTCAAGGGTGGCGGTCAAATCGGTGTCCTCTCTCTTTCTGCATGACCAGGACGCCATGCCAGCTGTCGCGGGTTGATGGGAAGTCGGCGCGGGTGTGAGCGCCCCGGCTCTCCTCACGGAGGAGCGCCGCACGGCACACCAGCGCTGCGGTCGTCGTTGACTGATGGAGACGCACGGCGTCGAGTGACCCGCGCCCGGGGATTGTGACGGCGATCTCCTCAACGGCGTCAAGGGCCGCACGCAGGCCGGTGGCGTCGCGGACCAGGCCGCACCCCTCCCACATGGCGTCGCGCAGGCGTGCGCCGGCGGCGGCGGTCTCGCCGGCGGTGCCCCGGGCGGAGGGTTCGTCGTCGGCGCGGCGCCGCGGCGGCGCAACCGGGCGCTCGGCGATGTCGTGGAGCGCGCCGACGGCGGCGCGGTGGCCGAACACCATCCCCTCGAGAAGGCTGTTGCTGGCCAGCCTGTTGGCGCCGTGCACCCCGGTGCTCGCCACCTCGCCGCAGGCAAACAGCCCGGGCAGAGAGGTGGCGCCGTCGACGTCGGTGCGCACGCCGCCGATCAGGTAGTGCGCGGCCGGCGCGATCGGGATCGGCGCCGCGGTGATGTCGATGCCGTGGGCGCGGCAGGTCGCCGTGATGGTCGGGAAGCGAGTGCCTACGCTGGCGCCCAGCGGCCGGCAGTCCAGGTACACGTGATCCTCGCCGTCGCGGAGCAGCCTCTTCCAGATGGCTTGTGACACCACGTCGCGACCGGCGAGCTCACCGCGCGGGTCGGCATCGAACAGGAAGCGCTCGCCTGCGGCGTCGACGACGTGCGCACCCTCGCCGCGCATCGCCTCACTGATCAGGAAGCGAGGCGCACCGTCGAGCGCGAGGGCGGTGGGATGGAACTGCATGAACTCCATGCTGGCCACCTCCGCGCCGGCATCCCACGCCAGGGCCACGCCGTCGCCCGTCGCCGCGGCCGGGTTGGTGGTGTTGCGCCAGAGCTGTCCGGCGCCACCGCTGGCGAGGATCACCGCGCCCGCGCCGAGCACGCGCGGTACGCCCGCGCCATCTCTGTTGCGCAGCTCGACCCCGGCACACCTCCCCTCGTCGTCGACAAGCAGCGTGGTCACGTGGACGTTCTCGATCACCGTCGCGCCGGACTGGCGCAGCCTGCGCACCAGCGCCGCCTCAACCTCGCGACCGGTGGCGTCGCCACCGGCGTGGACGATGCGGTTGCGCGTGTGCGCGGCCTCGCGACCGACGAGCAGGCCGCCACCGTCACTGTCGAACCCGGCGCCCCGAGCGGCCAGCTCGCGCACTCGCTCCGGGCCGTCGGTGACGAGCACGCGCACCGCGTCCTCGTCGCACAGTCCGCGGCCGGCCGCCACGGTGTCGTCGAAATGAATCTGGGCGCTGTCGTCATCCGCAACCGCGGCGGCAATGCCGCCCTGCGCCCAGCGGGTGGCGCCGTCGTCCACCGGTCCCTTGGCGACCACGGCAACGCGGGCGCGCGGAGCTGCCGTCAAAGCCGCCGTCAACCCGGCGATGCCACCACCGACGACGACGCAGTCGTACGGTCCCTCCGTTGTGCCGAGCGCGCTGTTCAGGAGACGGTGACCTCCTCACGCACGTGGTTCGCGGAGTCGACGTGGACAACCAGCGGGCGGTGTGTCGCCAGCTCGGCGTCGCTGAGGTGCCCGTAGGCGATGATGATGACCGTGTCGCCAGGGCTGCCGATGTGCGCCATCGCACCGTTCAGCCCGACCTGGCCGGGCGATCCCTCGATCGCGTAGGTGACCGCCCGAGAACCGTTGCTGACATTGACGATGTGGAGCTGCTCGCCGGCGACGATGCCGGCTGCCTGCATCAACTCGGCGTCGAGTGAGCACGACCCCTCGTAGGCGAGGTCGGCGTCGGTGACGGTGGCACGGTGGATCTTGGCTCGGAGCACGACGCGCTGCATCTACTCTCTCCCCTGGATACCGATGACCCCCGGGATCTCCGAACCCTGGAGACCGGCGCCGTCCAGAGGAGCTGCGTCGATTCCCAGGCGGATCACGTCGATCAACCGAGTGGCCCCCATTCTACCAGCGACCAGAATTTGGCATCCGAGCCGCACATCCTCGACGCCGGCGAGGCTTTCCGCGTCGACCGCGACCACGTAGTCGATGTCGAAACCGGCGGTTCTCATGGGCGCGCGGACCAGGTCGCAGAGGACAGACGAGCGCTCCTCGCCGCCCGCGAACGCGGTGGCGGCCGCGGAGAGGCCGGCGGGGATGGAGACGGCACGCTTCCGTTCACCGTCGCTCAGGTAGGCGTTGCGGCTGCTGAACGCCAGGCCGTCATGATCGCGGACGACCGGCGTGACGACGATCACCACGCCGGTGTCCAGGTCGGCCGCGAGGCGGCGGACCACCAGGCACTGCTGGGCGTCCTTCTGGCCGAAATAGGCGCGATGCGGCCGGCAGGCGATGAGCAGCTTGGCCACCACCAGGGACACGCCGTCGAAGTGGCCGGGACGATGGACGCCCTCGAGGACCCCGGTGAGCGATCGGTCGACCCGCACTGCCGTGACCGGGTTGGGTCCGTACATCGCCTCGACGGTGGGGACGAAGGCCGCGTCGACGTGCTCCTCGGCAAGCATGGCCAGGTCGGCGTCGAGCGGGCGGGGGTAGCGCTCGATGTCCTCGCCCGGGCCGAACTGGGTGGGGTTGACGAAAATGCTGACCACCACCCGGTCGCAGTCGATCCGTGCCCGCTGCAGCAGGCTGCGGTGACCCGCGTGCAGGGCGCCCATCGTCGGCACCAGGCCGACGCTCAGCCCTGCCGCCCGGCACCGCTCCGACCAGCGACGCAGTTCGTCCGGGGTGGCCAGGCGGCGGGGGTTGTCGAGCGCGCGGCGGTCAGTGGTAGCTGTGGGCATCGTCAGGGAAGGTGCCGGCGGCGACGTCGGCGCCGAAATCGCGCACCGCGCTGACGATGCGGTCGCCGATGTCGGCGTAGGCCCTGGCGAACTTGGGCATCACCCCACGAGTGATCCCGAGCAGGTCGTAGACGACGAGCACCTGTCCGTCGCAGTCTGGACCGGCGCCGATGCCGATGGTCGGGATCGACACCGCCGCGGTCACGGCGGCGGCGAGGCCGCGGGGGACGCCCTCGAGGACAAGGCTGAACGCCCCGGCTGCCTCCAGCGCCCGCGCGTCGGCCAGGATCCGCTCGCGAGCGTCGGCGGTGCGGCCCTGCACCTTGAACCCGCCGAACGCGTTGACGAACTGCGGGGTGAGGCCGAGGTGGCCCATCACGGGGATGCCGCGCTCGACGAGGCGCGCAACGACCGCCGTCACCCAGCCGCCGCCCTCGACCTTGACCGCGTGCATACCGTCCTTGATGAAGCGGGCGGCGTTGCCGACCGCCTGCTCGTGCGACTCGTGGTAGGAGCCGAAGGGCATGTCGCCGATGAGCAGCTGGTCCGGTGCGCCGCGCACCACGGCCCGGGCGTGGTGGAGCATCTCCTCCATGGTCACCGGCAGAGTGGTGGGGTAGCCGAGGTGGTTGTTGCCCACGCTGTCGCCGACCAGCAGCGCCGGCACCCCGGCGGCGGCAAGAAGGCGCGCGATGGCAACGTCGTAGGCGGTGACCATGACGAAGCGCTCTGCCCGCTCCTTGTAGGCGCGGAGGTCGTGGACCGTGACCGGCACGGGGTCAGGCCACCCGCGGATGAGCGACGACCGTGGCAGCAGCGCGGCCCGGGCGGCGGGGGGCGGCGGCTGCGAGAGCGTCGGCCACCGCCTCACGGCCCTCGGGCCCGGCCAGCGCGAGGGTTTCGAGCGCGAGCCGACGATACAGCTCGCGGGTGCTCGGGTCGGCGCTGAGGACGTCGAGGTGATGCGCGACGATGGCGGCGGCGCCGCGCACCACCGGGCCGGTGAGCGCCGACGCCGGGCCGGCGGCCGACGCGTTGCTCGCTGCCCCGGCGAGGAGGGCGCCCAGCGCGCGATGGGCGTCGCCCGGGGCCACGCCGGCCTCCTCGAGAAGGATGGTCGCCCGGGCGAGCAGCGCCAGCGGGGCGTTGCCGGCCAGGACAGCGGCGGCGTGGTAGAGGGCGCGCCCACCTGGAGGCAGGGCGAGGAGATGACCGCCGAGGTCGCCGACCAGGGAGTGCAGCCGGCCGAGTAGCGGCGGCGCCGCCTCGACCACGAAGCTGGTGCCGAGTAACAGGCTGGCGCTCCGCGCCCCGGCGAGCGCCTGGAGCGGGTGGAACGCGCCGATCGTCGCGGCGGTGATCCGCGCCGCGGCGAGGACCTCGGGGCCGCTGGTGGCGCTGCAGTGCACCAGTGAGCGACCGCGCAGCGCCGCACCGGTGGCCGCGATGGTCGCGGCGACGCGGACGATCTGCGCGTCGGGCACGGTAACGAAGGTGATGTCGGCACGACGGGCCGCCTCGACGGCGGTGGCGACCACCTCTGCCCCCGTCCCGGCGGCGAGCCGGGCCGCGTGGGCCGGTGTGCGACTGTGCACCGCGACGATGCGATGGCCGGCGCTCGACAGGCCGGCAGCCAGGGCGGAGCCGGCGCGTCCGGCCCCGATGAATGCGAGCGTGGGCCGTGCGCCCCCTGCGGTTGCGTCCACCGTCTCGGTCACCTCGTGATCCAAGCGCCTGGTCTCAGGGCGGCGCCGGGGTCACGGTCAGATGGCCTCACGGCGCACATGCGTCCATGGGTCGGACCGGCTGACACCGTCGCCGTCAGTGACCAGTGTAGCGCGCCGTACGCACCAGACCAACAGTTCCCGCCAGCTCACCGGCGGAGCGCGAACCGACGCTCAGGCTCCGGCGGCAGCCTCGTTGGGCGGGTCGGCGGCGGCGGGCGGACCGGGAGGAGCGCTGCCCTCGAGCTCCGCGATGATCCTTTTCATCTCCGCCGCCTCCATGGTCTCCACCTCGATGAGCCGGGTGGCCAGGGCGCGGAGGATGTGTTCGCGCGGGCGGAGCACCTCCTTGGCCTTCTGGAACGCGGTCTCGACCAGGTGATGCACCTCCTGGTCGATCTCGCTGGCGATGTCCTCTGAGTAGTTGCGCTGCTCGCCGAGGTCGCGGCCGAGGAAGACGAGCTCCTCCTTGGTGCCGAAGGTGAGCGGGCCGAGCTTGTCGCTCATACCCCATTCCGTGACCATGCGGCGGGCCAGCTGGGTGGCCTTGCGGATGTCGTCGGAGGCGCCGGTGGTGATGTTGTTCTCGCCGAGGATGAGCTCTTCCGCGCAGCGGCCACCGAGGATCTGGGCCAGCTGGTCCTCGAGCTCGGCCTTGCTGACCAGGTACTTGTCCTCTGTTGGCAGGCTGAGCGTCCACCCCAGCGCCATGCCGCGGCTGACCACGCTGATCTTGTGGACGGGATCGGTGTGCTCCAGCATCATCCCGACCATCGCGTGACCCATCTCGTGAAAGGCGATGGTGCGCTTCTCGTTCTCACCGATCATGCGGCTCTTGCGCTCGGGGCCGGCGATGACTCGGGCGATCGCCTCCTCGAGGTCGGGCATGGTGATCACCTTGCGGTTGTTCCGCGCAGCGAGGATCGCCCCCTCGTTGATGAGGTTGGCGAGGTCGGCGCCGGAGAAGCCCGGCGTCTGCTTGGCGAGCACCTCGAGCTCCACCGAGGGATCGAGCGGCTTGTTGCGGGCATGCACCTCGAGGATGGCGCGGCGGCCGCGGATGTCGGCGCGGTCGAGCATGACGTGGCGGTCGAAGCGTCCGGGCCGGAGCAGCGCCGGGTCGAGCACGTCGGGGCGGTTGGTGGCGGCGATCACGATCACGTGCGTCGCCGTCTCGAAGCCGTCCATCTCGACAAGCAACTGGTTGAGGGTCTGCTCGCGCTCGTCATGGCCGCCGCCAAGGCCGGCGCCTCGCTGGCGGCCGACGGCGTCGATCTCATCGACGAACACGATGCACGGGGAGTT
>CATPCA010000065.1 GCA_955652545.1 Candidatus Dormiibacterota bacterium | reverse complement strand
GGCGACGACGTTCGCACAGGAGGGCATCGGCAGGCACGGCGGATTCGAATACTCGCGGAGCAACAACCCCACGCGTCAACAGCTGGAAACGTGCCTCGCCTCGCTGGAGGGCGGCAGCCACGGGCTGGCGTTCGCGTCGGGGCTCGCCGCCACCACGACGGCGATGCTGCTCCTCGACCCCGGCGACCACGTCGTCTACATGGAGGACGCATACGGGGGCACCTTCCGCCTCTTCAACCGCGTGATGGGGCGGTATGGGCTCACCTTTTCAGCCGTCGATGCCACGCGGCCGGGCGCGATCGCGCAGGCGATGACCGACCGGACGCGGCTGGTGTGGATCGAGAGCCCCACCAACCCGTTGCTGCGGGTCGTCGACATCGCTGCTGCGGCCGCCGCGGCCCACCGGCGCGGCGCGTGGCTGGCCGTCGACAGCACGTTCGCGTCGCCGTACATCCAGCGACCACTCGAGCTCGGCGCCGACATTGTCATGCACAGCTCCACCAAGTATCTGGGCGGCCACAGCGACGTTCTCGGCGGCTGCCTGGTCACCGCGGACGATCGCCTCGCCGAGCCATTGCGCTTCCACCAGAACGCCGCCGGCGCCGTCCCCTCGCCGTTCGACTGCTGGCTGCTGCTGCGCGGGCTCAAGACGCTGGCGCTGCGTGTCCAGCGGCAGAGCGACAACGCCCTGGCCATCGCGGAGCACCTGGTCGGGCAGCCGTCAGTGCGCGCTGTGCACTACCCCGGTCTCGCGTCCCACCCGCAGCACGAGCTGGCAGCGCGACAGATGGGCGGGGTGTACGGCGGGGTTGTGTCGTTCGAGCTTGGCGACGAGGCCGCGGCGGTGCGGGTGCTCGAGGCACTGCGCCTGTTCACCCTCGCCGAGTCGCTCGGGGCAGTGGAGTCGCTCGCCGAGCACCCCGGCCTCATGACCCACGTATCGGTGCCCATCGAGGAACGTCGTCGCATCGGTCTGCGCGACGGGCTGCTCCGCCTCTCGGTGGGAATCGAGGACCTCGATGACCTGCTCGCCGACCTCGACGACGCGTTGCAACGGGCCGGGTGAGCGAAAGGCACAGGCGGCGGCGGGGACGATAGGCTAGGCCGGTGATTCCCGATGACCTGCAGCACACCGAGGCGGAGGCGCGCCACCAGCTGCTCTCCGACCTCCGCTACGACGTCACCCTCGACCTCACCGGGCCGCCGGACGCGTCGGCGTTCCGGAGCGTCACGGAGATCGACTTCTCCGCCACCCTGGGGGCCGATACCTTCATCGACCTCGAAGCCGAGACCATCCACGAGATCGTGCTCAACGGCGATGCCGTCGACACCGCGTCCGCGTTCGCCGACAACCGGGTCGCGCTCACCGGGCTGCGTGCCAGGAACCACCTGCGCGTGGTCGCCGACCAGCCCTATTCGCACACCGGCATGGGCCTGCACCGCATCGTCGACCCGGCCGACGGTCACCTCTACATCTACACGCAGTGCGAGCCATACGAAGCGCACCGGGTCTTCGCCGCGTTCGACCAGCCCGACCTCAAGGCGCGGTTCAGCATGCGTGTCATCGCGCCCACCGAGTGGGTGGTGGTGGGTAACTCCCGGGTGGCGCGCATCGAGGCTGATGCAGCCGACCCAGCGACGTCGACCGTGGTGTTGACCGAGTCACCGCTGATGTCGACGTACCTGGTGGCCATCGTCGCCGGCCCGTACGCGCGCGTCACCAACACGCACGACGGCGTCGAGCTCAACCTCTACTGCCGGCAGTCGCTGCGCCGCTACCTCGAAGACGAGGAGATCTTCGAGATCACCAAGCAGGGGCTCGATCATTTCGCGGAGCGCTTCGGCATGCGCTACCCGTTCGGTGACAAGTACGACCAGCTGTTCGTCCCCGAGTTCAATGCCGGCGCCATGGAGAATGTCGCCTGCGTCACCTTCAACGAGGAGAGCGCCATCTACCGCGGCGCCGTGCCCGCGTCCGTTCGCTCCTGGCGAGCCGGGACCGTCCTTCACGAGATGGCGCACATGTGGTTCGGTGACCTGGTGACGATGCGCTGGTGGAACGACCTCTGGCTCAACGAGAGCTTCGCCACCTACATGGGAAACGACGCGCAGGCCACGGCAACGAAGTTCACCAGCGCCTGGGTCGACTTCGCCAATGGCGACAAGTCCTGGGCGGCCCGCCAGGACCAGCTGCCCACCACCCACCCGATCGCGGCCGAGGTGCCCAACGTCAGCACCGGGCGACTCAACTTCGATGGCATCAGCTACGCGAAGGGGGCCTCGGTGCTCCGCCAGCTGGTGGCCTGGGTCGGCGAGGAGTCGTTCTTCGGGGGCATCCGCGAGTACTTCACCGAGCACCAGTGGAGCAACGCAACGCTGCGTGACTTCCTCGCGCCACTGGAGCGCCATTCGGGTCGCGACCTCGCCGCATGGTCGCGCGAATGGCTCGAAACCGCGGGCATGAACGTGCTGCGTGCCGAGATCACCGCCACCGACGGCATCATCGAGATGTGCGCCGTGCTCCAGGCGCCGGCCACCCCGGCTCTGCCGACGCTGCGCTCGCACCGCATCGGCGTCGGGCTCTTCGACCTCGACGACCACGGCCGGCTGGTGCGGACTCAGCGCATCGAGCTCGATATCAGCGGTGCGCGCACCGAGATGCCGGAGCTCCGCGGGCGGGTTCGGCCCGCCCTGGTGTTGCTCAACGACGGTGACCTCACCTTCGCCAAGATACGGCTTGACGACGTCTCCACCCAAACGGTCATCGATCATCTCTCCGATCTCGATGACCCGCTTGCCCGGTCGTTGCTCTGGGCGGCGATGTGGGACATGGCGCGTGACGCGGACATCCCCGCCGGGCGGTACATCGACTTCGTGCACCGCCATGCCCCCAACGAGACGCTGCCCACCATCGTCGATGACCTGCTCAGCCAGGCGATCGGAGCCGTGGAGAACTTCACCGACCCGGGCAACCGTCGCGCCGCACGCGCGCTCCTGCATCAGACTGCGGCGACGATCCTGGCGGCGGCGACGCCCGGAAGTCCGCTGCAGTTGAGCGCGTTGCGGTGCACGCTGGCCACGTCCGACGCGCCGGAGGACTTCGATTTCGCCGCCGGCCTGCTCGCGGGTCGCTTCGTGCCTGAGGGAATCACAATCGACCAGGATCTGCGCTGGCTGATCACCCGCCGCCTCGCCGCCGCCGGGCGTCTCGACAACACCGCCATCGATGCCGAGGCCGCACGCGACAACACCGACCTGGGCGCGCGCAAGGCGGCGGCTGCGCGTGCGTCACGCCCGCACGCCGACGCCAAGGCGTCCGCATGGACGCGGATCATCGACCGGGCAACGCCCCTGGCGATGCAACGCGCGCTGATCGGCGGTATCCAGGAACGCGACCAGCAGGAGTTGCTGGCACCCTACATCGAGAAATGGGTGGAGCAGATGCCGCGGTACTGGCGCGAACGCGCCTCCGAGGAAGCCGAGGTCTTCACCCAGGGGATGTACCCCGCGTACCGGGCTGACGACGCGGTCATCGCCGCGGCCGACAGGCTGCTCGAGGGCAGCGAGCTGACCGAGGCCGGCCGCCGCCTGGTGGTCGAGAGCCGCGACAGCACGCTCCGCCAGCAGCGTGCCCAGGCCGCCGACCGCGCTGCCGGGGTGGGCGCGCAGGCGTAGAGATGACCTTCGACGCCTTCCTTCACCAGCTCCCCGACAGCGATCCCGACGAGACGCTCGAGTGGCTCGAGTCCCTGGACACGCTCGTCGCCACCGAGGGTGTCTCACGGGCCCGGTTCGTCATCGGCAAGCTCGTCGAGCGCGCTCGCAAGCTCAACGTCGGCGTGCCGCCGCTGGTGTCGACGCCGTACATCAACACCATCCCGCCGGAGGAGGAACCGTGGTTCCCAGGCGATGAGGAGATGGAACGCCGCATCCGACGCATCGTTCGCTGGAATGCCGCGGTGATGGTGACGCGCGCAAACAAGCGCAGTGACGGCATCGGCGGCCACCTCAGCACATACGCATCGTCCGCGTCGCTGTACGAGGTCGGATTCAACCACTTCTT